>CAZLTF010000169.1:0-10067 GCA_964562195.1 uncultured Bacteroidales bacterium
TACAGTATGACTTCCGGTTTCGATTATAGTTTTTCGCGTTCTATCTCTTACTATGAGTCGGAAGGAGTGCCTCCTGAAAAAATACTCGCAGGAATACCCTATTACGGAAGAACATGGAAAACACAAGGAGCGACAGCTCCCTCTTCTACAATCGGCAATGCCAACGCCAAAACATACAGCTATTATCGCAATAACTCCTCCGGTAATTTTTCCATTGAAAATAAAAAATGGGAATCCAACAGCTTTGCTCCTTATTATTCTTATCAATTGGGAAACAACTGGTATCAAGCTTTCATCGATGACACTTTTAGTTTGGGAAAAAGATACGACATTGTCCAGCGACGAAATCTCGGAGGAATAGGAATATGGGCATTGGGATATGACAATGGATACACGGATCTATGGGATTTAATCGCAGACAAATTTTCTTCTTCTTCGGATACGGTTCTTATGGATACGATTTATGATTCGGGAGGCCCCGCTTGGAATCACTACAATAAGGAAAATTATTTTTATCAAATCACGCTTCCCCAAGATGAAACTATATTGTTGCGCTTTGATGATTTTGAATTGGAAGAAGGATATGATTCGTTGTGGATCTATGATGGTGATAATCCAAACGATCCCTTACTTGCTGCCCTGTCGGGAAATACTTTTCCATCTGAATTGCAAGCCACGTCAAATAAAATGTTGCTTCATTTCTACTCGGATAATGCTACTGTAAAGACCGGTTGGATGGCACATTATCTTCCGGTATCTATGCAAACCCACGAGAGAAACGATATCGATAATAATTTTGTCTTCCCCAATCCAAGTTGTGGTCAAATACATTCGGAACATTTTCAAAATGCTGATATAGAAATATTTAATTCTCGCGGTATAAAAATAAGAACTTTCTCCGACAATCCATCAAGGCATTTAAATTTGAGTGATATTGAAGCAGGAATATATATTTTGACAATACGACAAAAAGGCAATTTCCTTGTCCAAAAAATAATTATCCGTTAAATAAATTATTCTCTTACTTTTGCATTGATTTTCAATTGATAAGTATGGCTTCTGAGGAGTACAAAAAATTTTATAAAGCAGCAGAAAAGAAAGCTTTTGACTTAGATCATCGAGCGACGATCAGATTCAACATTTCCCGTTATGACAGTGCGGTAGAAAAAGGAAAAAACCAATTTGTAAATCTGGAACTTGCCAAAAAACGAGCCGCTTCCGTCAAGCAACGCGTAGTTAATAATTTGGAGAAATACCTCAAAGAGTTTGCTTCCAATTTTGAACGCAACGGAGGGAAAATCATCTGGGTCTCCACAGCTCAAGAAGCCGTCGGGGAAATATTAAATATTGCTCAACGCAATCAAGCCAAGCGCGTAGTCAAATCAAAATCCATGACGACCGAAGAAATTGAGATTAATGATGCGCTTGCAAAACACGACATCGAAGTAGTAGAAACAGATTTGGGTGAGTATATCGTACAGATTGCGGGCGAAAAGCCCTATCATATTGTCACGCCTGCAATGCACAAATCCAAAGAAGATATCGCAGCCTTGTTTCACCAAAAATTTAATACGCCGAAAGAAAGTACACCGGAAGAATTAACCGCCTTCGTACGTGAAAAACTTCGCCAAAAATTTACCAACGCAGACATCGGCATCACCGGTTCCAACTTTCTACTCGCAGATATTGGGGCTATCGCCCTAACTGAAAATGAGGGAAACGCCATTATGTCCGTAGCCTTTCCCAAAACACATATTGCTATCGCAGGCATCGAAAAAATCCTTCCTTCCATTCATGATTTGAATCTCTTTTGGCCACTCCTTTCGAGTCACGGGACAGGGCAAAAAGTGACGGTATATAATTCGATTATCTCCGGTCCGCGTTCCAAAGCCGAAATCAATGGTCCAGATGAAATGTATCTGATACTCATCGATAACGGCAGAAGCGATTTGCTAAAAAAGCCTTTGCAAAAAATTGCACTTTCATGCATACGCTGCGGAGCCTGTCTCAATGCTTGTCCTATTTACAAAAATATTGGCGGGCATAGTTTCGGGACAACTTATAGCGGTCCTATCGGCTCCGTCATCACTCCACATATGAAAGGAATGAAAGAGTACGGACATCTGAGTTTTGCCTGCTCGCTTTGCGGAAAATGCGAAGAGGTTTGCCCTGTGATGATTCCTTTGCCAAAACTACTATTGGAAAACCGCCATGATTTTGTATCGGAAAACCACGAAGAAAAAATGGATAAAATAGCGATGAAAGCTTTCAATTTTACAATGCAGAAACGCAAGCGAATGGACTTCTGGGGTGCAAAATCGAAAAACTTCGCCCTCAATATTTTCTTCAAAAAAACATGGGGTCCCGGAAGAAAACTACCGGAAATAGCGCCCAAACCTTTCAAGGAAATGTATCAGGAAAAATGGGGTGAATAATTTTCAAGTAGATTGAATAGAATATGAAATATTTTTGTGATGAATGCATAGTGATTTTTGAGAATTTGAGTTTTTCCTAATCCGCAATCTGCCCTCACTCCCACCCTCATTCTTTTCACATTCGTTATCAAAAACTGTTGATAAATTGTGATTAATAAGATTGTTCACAGGAAAAATCTATATTAATTTTGCATCAAAATTGCAAATGTATAAGCAAATAATTCGTCCGGTTTTATTTCTTCTCTCACCCGAGAAAATTCATCATATTGTCATCGGCTTATTGCAAGTTCTCCATAATATTCCCTTTATGAAAGCCCTGCTAAGGGTTTTTTTTATGCCTCAAAACAAATCATTGGTGAGAGAGCTATGGGGATTGAAATTTCCCAATCCGGTAGGTCTGGCAGCAGGTTTTGACAAAAACGCAGAAGTCTATGAGATGATGGGAGCTATGGGATTCGGATTTGTGGAGATTGGTGCTGTCACACCTCGCCCACAAAAAGGAAACCCCCGACCAAGACTGTTTCGTTTGCCTCAAGACCAAGCACTAATCAACCGTATGGGATTTAATAATAAAGGGCTTGAAAATGCCATTCACAAGCTCAAAAAACGAAGTCCCGGACTGATCGTAGGTGTCAATATCGGAAAAAATACAGACACCCCCAACGAAAAAGCAAATGAAGATTATTATCAAGTATTTCGCAAGCTTTTTCCGTATGTAGATTATTTTACGGTGAATGTAAGCTGTCCAAACATCCGTGACTTGCACGAATTGCAAGACAAAGATGCCTTGTTGGAATTATTGACAGGAATACAAGAAATAAATCTGGCAAACACATCCCCCAAACCCGTATTATTAAAAATTTCTCCGGACTTAAATTTTAGTCAAATTGATGATACATTGGATATCATTCGTCAGACAAAATTGGACGGAATCGTAGCCGTAAATACTACCGCCACAAGAGAAGGGCTTTCATATCCCGAAACGAAGATACAAGCCATAGCCAATGGAGGTTTGAGTGGCAAACCCTTGCGGGACAGAGCTACGAAGATCGTACGTTACATTTCTCAAAAAACCGGAGGCAAACTGCCTATTATTGCCGTAGGAGGCATAATGAATGAAGAAGACGCACTCGAAAAAATAAAGGCAGGAGCCTCACTGGTGCAAATCTTTACCGGATATATCTATCAAGGTCCCGGTCTTGCCAAAAAAATCAACAATGCTATCCTGAATAATAACCAATAAAAACAATGAAATATCTACTCAAAAACGGATTGATAAACGCAACAAAGCAAAACCTTCTCATAGATGGACAAAAAATTGCTTATGTCGGCAAAGATATTCCTCCCTTCGAGGAGATGATAAACATCGAAGGAAAAATTGTTTTGCCCGGCTTGATTGACCCGCATGTACACGTTCGCGATTTGGGACAAAGCGAAAAAGAAGACTGGTCTTCGGCAAGTAGAGCAGCATTGCGCGGAGGAATCACAACAATCTTTGATATGCCCAACAACATACCGCCAACCACCCATCTCAAAAATCTTAATCTCAAACGCGAAAAAGCAAAACAATCTCTCGTCAATTACCGCTTCAACATTGCCCTTACCAATTACAACTTTAATGAAGTAGAAGAGATACTCAATACAAATCCGGATGACATAGCCGCATTAAAATTATTTCTGGCAGGCTCAAGTAACAATGAATATGTATTTAATACCGGTGTGATAAAACGCTTTTTTGAGCTTTCGAGACACTATTCCATCCCCATCATTTGCCATAGTGAGTTGCAAACTTGCATTGACCACTATGCGCGCAAATATCCATCTCCCAATATTTTTGATCATAATGCCATCCGTCACAGGGATTGTGCGATCGAAGGAACTTCTATGTTAATCGAAATTGCCAAAGAAACCGGTGGAATCTTGTATATCGCTCATACCTCCACAGCCGAAGAGATCGACATAATACGAAAAAACAAAAATGAGTACAATATCTATTGTGAAGTTACCCCTCATCATCTATTGCTTAACGAAAACATCCTGAGATCTGCGGGAAACTTTGCAAAAGTCAATCCCCCTATTCGTTCGGCATACGACAACCAAGCCTTATGGGAAGGAATCAATGATGGCACCGTGGATGTAATCGCTACGGATCATGCCCCCCATCGCAAAGCCGAAAAATTGATAGAATACAAAACCGCCCCTTCAGGATTCCCGGGATTGGAAACGTTGGCACCTCTGATGCTTCACGAGATTTATCAAGGAAAACTCAATATTGATACGTTCATTCGCCTGACTTCGGGCAATGCTTCCAATATTTTCAATCTGCATAAAAGAGGAAAAATCGAAGCCGGTTATTATGCGGATATCACGATCGTAGATATGAATAAAAATTGGAAAATCGAAGCCGGTGATTTTCTGTCAAAAGCAAAATATTCTCCTTTTGAAGCAATGACCGGCAAAGGAGATGTAATCATGACTTTCGTCAATGGGAAAAAATACAAAAACTGACAAGCGATGACAAAAAAAGAATTTATCATAGGTCTCTACGAGATAGGAGCGGTAAAATTTGGAGAATTTACGCTCAAAAGCGGAATAAAATCCCCCTTCTATCTGGATTTAAGAAATATTATTTCGGACAATGAACTTACAAACGGCATTGCCCGGATGCTGAGCGAGAAAGCAAAAAAAATACAATTTGACTATATTACAGGCATCCCTTATACGGCTCTTCCGGTCGCTACTCTTATGGCTCAGAAACTAAATAAACCTCTTATTTACAGCAGGAAAGAAGAAAAATCATACGGTACCAAAAATGCCATTATCGGCACATTTGAAAAAGGTAAAAAATGTCTTGTGATCGATGATCTGATTACCAGCGGAGAAAGCATCATGGAAATCGCCGAAAAATATCAAAAGGAAGGTATTATCACCGAAGATTTTATGGTGATAATCGACCGCAGCAAAAATGGAAAATCATATCTCAATGATAATGGATACAAGCTTCATAGTTTAATAAAATTGGAGGAAATAATCGAGGTTTTGTATCAAAACAAACTGATTACTCCCGCAAAAATGGAAGCCATCAACCAATTTATGAAAAAACCGGAAAAACAAGAAAAGCAGGCTGGTGAAATCACATTAAATGATAAATCCAAAGCTATCGTCAAACAAATCAAAGATAAAAAAACAAATCAAATAATTCATTTGACTGCTCATACACAAAAGGCATTTTTTGATAAAATGAAAATCCATTCTCCCGAAGCATTTATGATCGCTTTTGACCCCCAAATGATTCGCGATTTTGACCATACGTTTATTCAAAGATTGATAGCAGAGAGCGAAAACCAAAAGGTGTTACTCATGGCGGATATGCAATATACAGACAGCCGAAACATAGAGGACGGGATATTTCAAATTTCAAAATGGGCAGATTTTGTAAGTGCCCATATCCTTGAAGGAGAAGAGATTATAGAAAACATACAGAAATATTTTCCGGATTTGGGAATTTTTCTTTTTGCCAAATGGAATCGAAAAGGAAACCTGATGAATGACAACTATATGCGGAAAACATTTGAAATAGGAGCTCGATATCCGGACACCGTATCAGGCTATTTCTGCGAAGCAGCAACCGGAAATGAACTGCGGAGAATAAGAAACAAAATTTCACAGAAACAATGGATGATCGTTTCGGCAGTTTCGACCCGGTCAAAAACATATAATATTTCGACAGATGAAGCAATCAGGGCAGGCGCCGATTGTATTCTGATATATCAGTAAATAATAAATAAAACAAACGGATTTTTATGAAAAACCTAATTTCAATGAGAGATGTCTCAAAAGCGGATGTCCTCAAATTAATTGAGCTTGCAGCTAAGATCGAACACAAAGAGATAGTGCCGGATATGGAAGGCAAATTGGCAGCATTGTTGTTTTTTGAACCTTCGACCCGTACACACTTTTCTTTTGACACGGCAATGAAAAAACTGGGAGGAAAGACTTTTGCGATGACCGGAACGAGTACCACTTCGGTCAAAAAAGGAGAGACGCTCAAAGACACCTTGATGACAATCAGCATGTATGCCGACCTCATCATTATGCGTCATAAGATTGAGGGAACTCCCCGCTATGCCGCCGAGACAGTGGACATTCCGGTCATTAACGCCGGAGATGGCGCCAATCAACATCCGACACAAGCAATGTTGGATCTCTATTCGATTCAAAAGACACAAGGGACACTCCAAAATCTTACGATCGGATTGGTCGGCGATCTGCGTCTCGGACGCACGGTACACTCATTGGCACAAGCCCTCTCGGATTTCAATCCGAAATTCTATTTTGCTTCTCCCCAACACCTTCAAATGCCTCCAAGCATCAAAGGTGACTTGAAAACCAAAGGTGTGCAATTTGAAGAGGTGGACGATCTCAAAGCGATTATTCCCGAGTTGGATGTAATGTATGTCACTCGTATCCAAAAAGAACGTTTCGCTGTACCCGAAGATTATGAAAAAGTCAAAAACTCCTATATTATCAACAAAGCAATGTTGGACGGAGTGAAAAAGAATTTCAAAGTCTTGCATCCGCTCCCACGCGTCAATGAAATTTCCACCGACGTGGACAATACACCTTATGCATATTATTTTCAACAAGCACGCAATGGCGTCTTTATGCGTCAAGCAATCATCGCTACCCTATTGAATAATGCCTAATAATAAAAAAGTAAAAGTATGAAAAGAGAACAATTAAAAGTAGATCCCATAAAAAACGGAACGGTGATAGATCATATTTCAGCGGAAAAAGCATTGAAAGTGATAGAATTATTAAATCTTGACTTATCCGATAATTTGTTGATGATAGGTATGAATCTCTCTAGCAACAAAATGGATAAAAAAGATATTATAAAAATAGAAAATCGAGTGCTGACACAAGATGAAGCCGATAGCATCGCTTTGATTTCACCTTCGGCAACCATTATCATCATTGAAGACTATGAAGTGGTAAATAAATTCTCGGTAGAAATTCCCGATCAGATCAAGAATTTTATCATTTGTCCTAACCCCAACTGTGTGACCAACATAGAGCCTGTAAATACAAGTTTTGAACTGGCTTGTCGCAATCCCATTGAAGTGAGATGCAGCTATTGTGAGAAAAAATATAGTATTGACGATGTGCGGTTTTCGATATAGAAATTCGTTGTTCGTCATATCACAATCAGCCTGAGGAGAAATCGAAGATAAATGGTTGAAGCCTGATTATGAGATAGTAAACTTCTCATAATGCCGATATTTTCTCCTATTTAGGGTCTGCTGAAAAAACTCAAACAGGTAAAAAAAAATGAATTAGGTAGATACAACAATAATTCTTTTTCTTACAATCCGTTACAGTCTTTGTCCCGAATTTCCGGAATCACCATCTGCCCAAGCTTTCGCTGCTTAGCAGACTTGCACTATTGCCCTTCCCAAAAATTAACATTCTTTAAAATCTAAGCTTAACATCTTTTAACGCCTTGAAAAAAGGCTTTTTTTTGCTTTAATGTAACTTTGCAAAAAGAAATTTAATCATTGTAAGTTATGAACATAGACATTAGAGAATTGAACGAAAAGATCCAAAAGGAAAGTTCTTTTACGGATTTGATCAAAATGGAAATGAGAAAAGTAATCATTGGTCAGCAAGATATGACCGAACGATTGCTAATCGGTTTGTTAGCCAATGGGCACATCCTTCTTGAAGGGGTTCCGGGCTTAGCCAAGACGCTTGCTATCAAAACATTATCTCAGGTCATTGGTGCGAAGTTCTCGAGAATACAATTCACACCGGACTTATTACCGGCAGACATTATCGGGACGGTAATTTATAGTCCGAAGAAGGAAGAGTTTAGTGTCAAACAAGGACCGGTATTTGCCAATTTTATTTTAGCGGATGAGATCAACCGCTCGCCTGCCAAAGTACAAAGTGCATTATTGGAAGCTATGCAAGAGCGCCAAGTTACCATCGGAGATGATACATTTGATCTTCCCAGTCCGTTTTTGGTGATGGCGACTCAAAATCCGATCGAACAAGAAGGCACCTATCCGCTACCGGAAGCACAAGTAGATCGTTTTATGCTCAAAGTAGTCATTGATTATCCCAAACAAGAAGAGGAAAAAATGATCATCCGGCAAAATGTAGCCAATAGCTTCCCACTGTCCAAAGCCGTCATCAAGCCCGAAGACATTCTTCGTGCGCAAAAGATTGTACGCGAGGTATATGTGGATGAAAAAATTGAAACATACATCACGGATATCGTATTTGCAAGCCGGAATCCGGAGCAATATGAACTGAAAAATATCAAAGATATGATCCATTACGGTGCTTCACCGAGAGCTAGCATCAATCTGGCATTGGCAGCAAAAGCTTTTGCATTTCTGAGAGGTCGCGGATATGTAATACCCGAAGACATCAGAGCAATAGCACACGATGTGATGAGACACAGAATAGGTTTGACCTATGAAGCCGAAGCCGAAAACATCACTTCGGAGGAAATTATCAATGAAATATTGAATAAAGTCGAAGTACCATAAACAGAGAATAAAATAGAAACTCTCAATGACATTGAAATAAAAAATCAGATTTGATTTATGTTAGCAAAAAGCATCATAAAGAAAGTAAGGAAGATTGAAATCAAGACGCGCGGACTTTCCGATCAAGTCTTCTCGGGGCACTATCATAGTAGTTTCAAGGGAAGAGGTATGTCATTCAGCGAAGTGCGTGAATATCAGTATGGTGACGATGTGCGCAATATCGATTGGAATGTGACAGCCCGATTAAATCATCCATATATTAAAGTTTTTGAAGAGGAGCGGGAGTTGACGGTAATGTTAATTGTGGATGTGAGCGGCTCAAATGCTTTCGGAACGCAAGACCAATTCAAAAATGAACAGATGACCGAGATCGCTGCCGTACTTGCCTTCTCCGCCATCAAAAATAATGATAAAGTAGGGGTGATTTTCTTTAGCGACAAAGTCGAAAAGTTTATTCCTCCCAAAAAAGGAAGATCGCATATTCTGAGAATTATTCACGAACTTATTGATTTCAAGCCGGAAAGCAAAAAAACAAATATTCAGGAAGCCTTACGTTTTCTGACCAACGCAATGAAAAAAAGAACGATTAGCTTTTTGATTTCTGATTTTATTGATACCGGTTTTGAGGATGCTATCAAAATTGCAGCACGCAAACACGACTTGGTTGCTATCCGTATCTATGACAAGCGTGAAATGGAGCTTAGCAATATCGGCTTAGTGAAAATATATGACAATGAGACCGGAGCAATGCAATGGCTGGACACTTCCTCCTCAAGAGTACGAGAAGCTTGGAAGCGAAAGGCTCAACATCAGCAAGAATACATCGAAACATTATTTTTCAAATCCGGTGTGGACAAAGTAGATATTATGACCAATCAAGATTATGTTAAACCACTTCTGGGAATGTTTAGAAGAAGAGAAGGACGGAGGTAAGACTATGAATGATAAATCTATGACAACATCAAAAATGAAACGGATTGGATATGTATTAATCCTGCTTGTGTTAGCCCGGATGACAGGCTATTCGCAAGTGCGATCCACGATGAACGCAGATACCAATCAGCTCTTGATAGGA
>CAZLTF010000170.1:0-6638 GCA_964562195.1 uncultured Bacteroidales bacterium
TGATCATTATTATATTGACTACGTCCGAAATAGTCATCAAATCCAACCTGTTTGCAATAGGGTTCAAAATTCATTGTGCCATTGGTGCCGCCATGAAAAAATGCGCTATAATAACCTTCCGTTTTCAAGTAGGAAGCGATACTTGCGATGTGGTTGCTGCTGTATGCCGAGAAAATCAGTGCTTTGTCCATCAAAGAAGGTATTCCTGACAAAACGGAGGGGATTCCTTCCGCAGATGTTTTTCCGTTGGCATAGCCCTGAAATACAATGGAATGCTTCATCAATGAATCCAAAAAAGGTGTAAATCCACGTTCTTTTTTTTCGTTTATTTTGGGATTGAGAAATGCACTATATTCTCCGGAGAAACTCTCCAAAATGACAATAACAACATTCTTTTTTGTCATTTCTCCTTTATTGGACGAAGGATGAACCGGTGAAAAAATCTGCTCAACTTTTTTATCCGGATAAAAATCAGAGGGTTCGAGGCTCTTGTATCCGATCGTATGTACTATCGTAAAGGGACTGTTTAAGACAAAGGGTATTAGCTTAGGATTGTTGTTGTGCCGGTTTGCATCGACAATACTTAGAGGACGTGCATAAGGGCCTCGAATCAAAAAAACAATTATAAATATAGATATAATACTGAATATAAATGAATTGACAGAGATTCTTTTCCGCATCTTTGTTTTGAAAGATAAGCGGTTTTCCAAAATAAAAAAGAGTATCAGAGTGATGAGTAAAGTCAATGAATGAAGAGGATAATCTCTGACAAAGTCCCAAAGTAGAAAACCGAATTCATTCTGATTGACGAGCACCAAGTCAAAAAAATCGGCAGACATTCTTTTCAATGTGAAAGGGAAATAGCCCCCATCAATGATGTTTAGACTTATCAATATTGTGTTTGATATATAAAAAATAAAAGTGTTTGCAGTTCGTAAAAACTCCTTATGAATAAAATATTTATAGATGAAATTGATGATGAATGCCGGAGTATTGATGAAAAGAAAAATAGATAAATGAAAAAACAATCCCCAAGTAAAAGCGGAGAAAAAATCAACTATAGCAAATGGGGAGAAATAAGAATAATTGAGAAAAAAAAAGAAAATATTAGAGAGGACAAGGAAAATAAAAGCAAGTATAAATTTTCTTGATGAATCTGAGATTTTAGGATAAAAAAACGTATTCATTAGCGTGATAAAATAAAAAAATGAGAGGTGCTTGCTGACATAATTACTCCAATAAGTGAATCACGCCGGAAGTTTGTGGCGTATCACTCATGACCGTACTTCCTTTCCAACGATCTCCATTTTTGAAAACCGCTTCCGCTCTCCAAAAATAAGTGCCCACAGGAAGAAGTTTTCCTCTGTAATATCCGTCCCAGCCTTCGATCGGTCGTCCTTCAGTATCTAATTTGTCCGACTCCCACAATATCTCACCTTTATTGTTAAAAACTTCTATGTGATAGGTCGCCAATTTATAGCCTTTGGGTTTAAAAATAGATACTTCGGGATCGTTACTGCTTGGCGAAAGGGCAGAGGGAATATGCAATCCAAATAGATGTATGCTGACATCTTTGGTGATGGTATCGTAGCAGTTGTATTTATTCTTTGATACCAATTGTACTTTGTATATTGTATCTTCTTCAAATCTTTTGACGGGATTTATACTATAAGAAAAGTCTCCATCTCCAAAATCCCATGTATAGTGAAGGTTTGGATCGGTAGCATCTTCCGATAGATTAATAAATTTGACATTTCCCATAATATTATTCGCTTGAGTAATATATTCATATTTGGAAATGGGAATCGGAAACGAAAAGAAAGAATGACTCAATGAATCGGAACAGCCACCGGAGAATATTTT
Source organism: uncultured Bacteroidales bacterium (assembly GCA_964562195.1). Lineage (GTDB taxonomy): Bacteria > Bacteroidota > Bacteroidia > Bacteroidales > S143-32 > S143-32. Next base: position 1,864 of record CAZLTF010000170.1, read on the forward strand.
CATTTTAACACTTTGATAACCGACATTTTCAATATAATGATAATGTACAAGAGAGGTGGTTGTGTCGGTTGTGTTGGACGCAGTCCAGATGATAGCGGAGATGTCATACTCTATGCTATCCGGAATGATAACCGTAAATTTTGCCAATGAATTGGCACATTTGTTTTCTATTGTAAAATCCTCAAACACAGGGCTTACATTGACCTTTGCAATGCCTGAATCCGTACGGATACATCCTTGCTCTGTGATGATAGAATGAATGACGGTATAATATCCGGTATCCGAGTACAGATGACTCGGGGATGAAAGATTGGAGGTGTTACCATCGCCGAAATCCCAAAAAACGGTCTGGATGGGATCGGTCAAAGAGATACTCAGGTCTTTAAATTTATTAATATCACCGGCACATACACTATCGATAGTAAAAGCAGATATAAGCGGAGAAACTTTGATGGTATCCGTAATTGTATCAATACATTGAATCGTGTTTGTGAGTATGCAATTGACAGGGTAATTGGCATTCGCCGGTATGGACAGCAGTGTATCCAAATCTCCGTTGGTATAAACACCATTGCCGAGTTCCCATAAAACGGATGCCGGAGATATGGTATCATTGTCAAAGAAAATGGTGTCGGTACTAAGCTCAATAATTGCCGTACTGTCCAAACAAGCATTATGGTGGGATAAGGTGGAGGGTGTTCTATAATAATAAATGATCGAATCAATATTTGCTTCGCAAATCGTGTCATAATAAATTGTCAAAGAAGGATTGTATGTTCCTTCCGCCAAAAACTCATGATTAACAATTCCGGTTGCGGTAGAAATCTCTCCGTCACCAAAATTCCATAATACGCTATCGATAATATGTGTACCGGTGATGCTGGTGTTTTCAAATTCAAAGGATTGGCAAGTTTGATTGTATGAAAATGAAATTTCCATATCACATTGAGAATATAGGGAATTGAACATCCCAAAGATGATAAAGAGAGAAAATATTTTTATCAAATTACGCATATTTAAATTTTTTACAAAGATAGTTTTATTATTAATATTGACTCATAAAATTATTGAGAATTTTCACGTTTATGATGGAGCAAAAAATCCTTGATTTGTTTTGAGCGAATATCTTTTGCGATGATTCTTTTTTCCTTGTCCAAAATGAAAATTTCAGGAAAAGAATTAATATTATAAAGGTCTCTGAAATTGCGTGTTACACTTGTAGTGCCATTGACGTTGATCCATGAGTCTATGGCGTATTTTGAAATAAAATCCAGCCATTTCTTTTTGTCCTTTTTGGCTGCTACCGCAAAAACCTGCAGATCAAACCTCAAGCTATCGAGGGTGGGTTTTAATTGCTTTACTTCTTTTTTGCAATGTCCGCATTCGGGATCATAAAAAAACAAGAGTGTGTATTCCGCATTGATTTCATACATTGAGCGGAGATTTTCAAGCGTATCTATAAGGATGAGATTGGGGGCTTTTTTGCCAAGTAATACCGGACGAAGATTGTTTGCTTTTTGTATTACATTTGCCAGGATTGTACTGTCTGCCCAATATGCTTTGCCTTTGGCATAATACTCATCGATCATATATACATATACGGCATCAAAGCCCATGATGTTTGAACTTTCGTATTCGTAAGTCAAAAACCAAACAACATATTTGAAGATTTCTTTATTCTTAATCTTGGGAATAAACAAATGAATCGATTTTATTATTGAATCTACTTGTTGATAGGTGATTTTATCAAAGTATTGCTTCAATTTTGGGCTGAATGTAGGAGTGCGGAGGAGTCGTTCATCGGATAAGTCAACATTGTCCCAATAATGATTTTTGTAGTACTGGTATAAGGTGTTTTGATCTGTTGTCAAACTTGAGATTGTAGTCATATCTACATCGCGTGCCAATAAGATTATTTTGGATAATAAACTTGACGAATCTTTTTTGATTTGTTGATTTTCGTATGCAATCACCTCATTTTTAAGCTTTTCCATCTTTGTTTTCAGGATAGAGATAGAATCACTGTCTGCCGGTATATTTGTCAGTCTCCGGGAGATTTTCTCAACTTCCGAAAAACGATCTACCTTATATGCAAGATAGTTTGCAAATGTCGTATTCTCCGGTGAGTTCACGTATTTTGTCCGGTGAATAATGTCTTTAAGGTCGGATTGAATGGTAAAATTTTGACTTTTATCTATTAAGAAGTCAAGCACTTTTGTTTTCTTTTGGTTTACCAATATATATACGCCGGAAGCTAATAGACTATCACCATCAAAACGAATCACACCTTGATGAAGCCTTGCTGTGTCATCAATATAGGTGCTTTTGCCATAGTAATGGGCTAAATAAAAGACAGTGTCGGGATTGTTGTCAAAAATACATTGTATTTCATAGGCTGTGGCTTGGGTAAATCCCGTTTTGATAGTTGTTAAAAATAAAAAGATAAGGAGATATTTCAATTTCATAAATAACGCATTGTTTTAATCAATCTTCTATTCGTGACAATTTATTTTTTTAAGACGGATTTTGTTTTTTTTGTTGTAGTTTTCTTTTTGGTAATCTTCTTTTTTTGAGTATTATCCTTTTTTTCACCGTTCTTTTTTTCCATAGGGATTTTTTCGTGGGGAATTTCTACGACTTTTCCTTTTTTGGATATGACAACCTTGGTGTCTTTTTCTTTCTTGTGTTTCAACATCTTTTGAAAAGCTTCTTCCATTCCTTTCACAACCTTTTCTTCTAATTCTTGTAGTCGCTTTTTAATGTTCATAATATTTTTTCTTTAATCGAGTCCAAATTTCCTTATTTTTAATATGTATGGAGCGTTTGGCTCCCGTAGCAATAATCTCAAAAGTTATGCCGGAGTTGTTGACAAAGATCCAATCATCGACAATGGGGATGTACAGGTTAAAGAAATTTGTCAGACCTCGTTGATATCTTCTTCTTATTACTTTTTCGGGAATATCATGCCCGCCTTCTTTGACCCGTGTTTCTACTCTTTTGATTGCTAAATCTACCGAATCCAAGTACAAAAACAATAATGTTACTATGTATCCTTTTGCTTGCGCTTCTTCAATTAATTTTTGATAACTAAAAGTAGCAAGCGTTGTTTCGATGGCAAATGTCTCTTCATTCTTTAAGTGTTGATGTATTCTTCCCAACATTAACCTTCCGGCAGTCAGAGCAACACTGTTTGGATTAAAAGGAGACAATCCTCTTGCTATTTCATCCGAATTGACAAATTCTTTACATTCAAAAATATCAGGCAAGATAGTATAGGAAGTCGTTGTCTTCCCCGAACCATTAGGACCTGCCAGAATATACAATTTTTTCATAACTCGCAAAAGTACAAATATATTTATTGCAAATAATAAGATTTATTTTTTTTCGTTTTTTGGGGATAAAAGGCTATGATAATCGAAGGAAACAGTACTACTGAAATACATTTAAATAAATAAAAGAGAATGAATTAGATGAAATTATCAATGATAATATGCAAGTTTGAAAATTCAACTTAACATGCAAAAAAAATGGAGTCAAATAATTGTAAGGCAATATATTAATTTTTGTTGATTAGTAATTTATATTGTATTTGGGTTCCATTTGAAGAGTGCAATTTCAAAATATAGAATCCCGGATTTACATTTTGGGTTGAGACAGCATAGTCTCCGGTGAAGGATTTGGGGAGAAGTCCATGCAAATATTCTCTACCTATCATATCATATAGCGTGTAATAGGTATTTTCTGCCAATGGGTATTGAATAGAAAAGCGGATTTCGTCAATAATCGGATTCGGGATGTGAATCTGAGAGAAGAGCGGAGAATCCTTGATACCGGTACTTCCGTATTTGAGGCTTAATGTTACCGGAAGGTGGTCGGAATTATTATACAATGCTGACAAAACGGAAGATGGAACGGAATTATTATATCCCTCATTGATGGCTTTATTGAAGTGTTGTCCGTCTTGACCGATGGTTTTGTAGGAGTTGTTTAGATACTGAACATGCTGACTGCCATTCAATATTTCGTCGGAGCATAAAATCAGATCAAAACGATCATCCATTCCTCCACCGGAGGGACAACCCGGCTGAAAGTGTGTGGATTGAGTGTGATAATTTTTAAAACTACCATTGTTATTCCAATTTCCCGGCTTGTGAATAGGATCATAAAACCGCAGGGAGGTATTATAATAGTTGAGAAAACTAAGATATCCCGGCTCACTACTGGTGTAAAAATTGAAGTCTCCCATCAATAGATTGTTTCCGTCAAGATTGTAAGAGTCTATAAAATTCATTAATAGTTCCGCTTCGATCTTTCGTTCATTCTTATCACTTTCTCCATTTCCGGCTTTGAGGTGTGCCACGATACAATTGAGCGGATGTTGAGTTCCATCCGGATCATCAATAATCTTGAAACGATAGATCACAATATCGCGATAATTGGTCTGAACATTGTACGTATTTACCAGTTGTACTTTTTCCGAATTGTAAAAAATCTGATTGACGAGATAAGCTCCGGAAAGATTTTGCGGATTTCCTTTTTTCCATTTGGTTTCACCATAAATATTTAAGGCATCATTGAGGAGATTGAGTGAATAAGCAGGATCTTCATCCATTTCTATTGCTGCAAAAATATCAGGCTTCACATAGTCTATTATTGTGTGAATATAGATATTTTTATTTGTCACATTGTTGTTTCCTATCGAACAATCTCCCCAATAATTGCCATAATTGAGAAGGTTGTAGCTCATCACTTTAAGGGTTTGTTGAGGGAATATG
>CAZLTF010000171.1:0-1605 GCA_964562195.1 uncultured Bacteroidales bacterium
GAATACATTATTTACCATGGTCTCAGTTGCTACGCCGATGGTATCTGCAAAGGATTGATAGAGGATTTCTTCACGATATATCCTGTCGGTCATTTCCCAGATTGTATCTTCGTTAATACGTTCGTCATAGGGGCTGCCGAAAGCCATTGCATAGTATATCCAGAGTTCTTTTTTGTGTTTATTGCATTGATTATGAATGTGATCTATTATTTTTAATGATTTGTCTATTGTCTGGTTGATATTTCGCTGTAGGAATATTTCACTTGGGGAGAACGGGTAAATCACAAAATCAATTTGAGGAAACCGGAGTGCTTTTTCCATTCCTTTTTGATTCGCCACCATCACCATTAGTCGTGTATTATTTTCCGGTTTGGAAATGGAGTTGAGGACGGTTTCCATATCACGAAATTGGGGAATTGTCTTGGGTGAAACCAAGCTGCCTACATCCAAGATGTCAAAACCAACTTCAATATAGGCGTTTAGTAAGCGGATTTTCTCCTCGGGCGTGATATATCTTTCAAGACCTTGTAGCCCGTCTCTGAATGTTTCGAGTATTTTCATTAGTTGTAATTTATTGGAATATTCAAGTTAGCTTTCAAGTATCTCTCGTGCTGCTTCCAAGGCATTGTCCGTTCCGAAAATATGAATTTTATCTCCCATTCTGAAAGCAATATCCCCTCGGGGAATAAAGCTTTGTGTACCTCTTTTTATTAACATTACGACCGCATTGTGACTAAAAGGTATATCGCGCAAAAATTTTCCTTCGAGAGCTGTGTTAGTAATGATGATTTCTTCCACCGAGAATTTTTCAAATGATTCAATCAGCGTGTGATAGGTTGTGGGGCGCAAGATTAGGTTTTCTATCGTCGTGGCAACTACTCCTCTTGCATCGACCGTTTCTATTCCAAGAGACTTGAACTTTGACTCTGCTGACAATCTTCTTACTCTTACGATGATATTTTGATGTTTAAATTTATCTACCAGCATTTTAGCGACTCTGTAGTTTTTCTCTCTATTGCCGGTTTCTATGACCACATAATCTTTGGAGTTGAGCTGTACTTGTTGAAAGACATCCGGTAAATAGACATCTCCCTGCACTACATTCATTCCTTTTTCGTAAATATTTTTGCAGCGTTTTTCATCATTTTCGATAATAATAACTTTTTTGTTATGCATTTTTAAGCGACGCGCTAACAGGACACCCGTGCTTGAACCACCTGCAATGATTATTTTTTCCGAAATAATCTTGTTTGTAGGATTTAATAGGTTGTAAATCAGGGGAGAAAGGAAGCAGGTGATGATTGCCAGAATGATAAATGCGGCATTCATTCCCGGACTGATAATCCCAAGGTCCAGTCCGATAGCAGCAGCGGCGATAATCAGGCTAAGTCTTGATGATACCAAAAATCCACCGGAGACGGCTCTTTTCCATCCGAATACTTTCACCCAGAGAAGGCTTGGGACAATTTTTACGGCAAATAGACTTAGGGCTAAGAAGATCAGGAATGTCAAGGACGAAGAATCAAATTCTTTCAGCGAAGCAGGGTCAAATTCTATCCCGACCATAATAAAAAATATTGGAATAAAGAAGCCAAATCCCATCCC
>CAZLTF010000172.1:0-2337 GCA_964562195.1 uncultured Bacteroidales bacterium
GAAAAATATGTGTTTCTCGGAGACCCATCCATACATCTTGCAATTCCCGAAAATAAAATCGAAATAACCAATATCTCCACCGATACCATCAAAGCTCTGTCGCATATTACGATCAGCGGAAAAATCACCGATTCGACGGGAACAATACTAAATGATTTCAATGGTACTACTATCATCAAGATTCTTGACAAACCCGTCAATTATTCCACTCTCGGTAGCGTTGGCAATCCGGTAATTCAATTTAAAGAACAAGACCACGTCATATACAATGGTGCAGTAAGCACCGTAAACGGACTATGGTCGGTGAGTTTTATTGTCCCAAAAGACATTATTTATGAATATGGATTAGGAAAAATCAGTCTCTATGCATATTCGGACGATACCGATGCTGCCGGTAATAAATCCATTGTCATCGGGGGAATAAATGAAAATTATTCCATCGACGAAACCTCTCCCGAAGTAAAAATCTCCATCAACGATTGGTATTTCCGCTCCGGTGGAATAACCAACGAAAACCCGATTATGCTTTCTACGATTTTTGATGAGAGTGGGATTAATACGACCGGTTCGGGAATCGGTCACAATCTGGAATTGAATATTGACAACACCAAACACTACATCGTCAATGATTTTTATGAAACCGAAATCAATGATTACACACATGGACACATCAACTTCCCCCTCTTCAACCTGCCGGACGGACCTCATACGATGACTCTTCGAGTATGGGATGTATATAATAATTCGGCTTCTACGAGCATCGATTTTCTTGTAGTATCATCCACAGAAATGGCAATTCAATACCTGATGAATTATCCCAATCCATTCACTCAGGCGAGCGGTACGCAATTTATGTTTGAACACAATCAATCGGAAGAAGAAATCAATATCGAACTCCAAATTTTTTCTACCTCAGGCAAACATATTACGACCATCAAAGATTTTTCAAACAATGGAAATTTCATATACCAATCCGGTCAATGGTCGGGAAGGGATATGAATGGCAACCTTATCCCGGGTGGAATGTATATTTTCAAACTTATCGTCAAAAATCCCGAAGGAAAATATGATACGGCAACAAGCAAATTGATATTCTTACGATAGAATTGAAAAGAAAAGAGCAAGCAGATATTCCGTCTTGCAGAACAAAAAAATCGTACCTTTGCACAAATTTTATTTTTCGATGAAAAAAATATTCAGTTTACTATTTCTCATTTTACATAGTCTTCTATTTTGGGGACAAACCAAGACAATACAACAGGAAATACATTGGGATACAATATTTACTATTGACGGACAACAAATTCTAAGTTGCTATGAAGCAGAGACATACACTCCGGATGGACTTCCCGTATTGACTTATCTTCTACCTGCAAATAAACACCAAATCAGTATCAATCTTACCAATCAATCCACCCGGAATCTCACCCCCTCCGAAGCATCATTTATTAGCAATCTAACAATCAAGCCGTTAGCCTTTGAGAAAAAGCTTATATTTTCAAAAAAACAAGCCCAATGGCTTATCACGGTCATCCCTCTTACTATAGATTCGATCACAAAAGAGGTGATAAAAATCACGTCGTTCACCATAGAAACAAAAGAATTGTCTGAACTCAATCCCTCTTATATCGAAAACTCCATCACCAAAGATTACGCAAGCCAATCCGTCTTGAAAGATGGAGATTGGTATAAAATAGCAATAGACACAAGCACTATCTACAAGATTGACTATCAAGACATGGTAAATTACGGGATAGATCCAAGCACCATAGAGGTTGAAAAAATCAGACTTTTCGGAAATGGAGGACTCAGTCTGCCCGAGAGTCTCAGTTTAGAACGCGAAGATGACTTACAAGAGCTTGCTATCAAAATAATAGGTGGAGAAGATGGGACATTTGATGAAGGAGACTACATCCTCTTTTATGCAACGGGTCCCGAGGATGCAGTATTTCACAAAGCCGGTTTTTATACATACAAAAAAAATATTTATACCGACCAAAGCTATTACTTTTTAAATTTCAATCAAGAGATTGGATTGAGAATCTCCGAAAGTGAAAAGAACTATTCATTGCCCGAAGATACGATAAACAGTACTCCCTATTTTGTCCATTACGAAAAGGATATTGTCAATCTTCTTGCTTCGGGGAAAAACTGGTATGAACCTTCATTGAAATTAAATGAAAAAAAGGAAATTCACTTTTCGCTCAAAGAGGCGGTTTTGTCAGCCCCGATACGAATAGATTACAGGCTGGCTATTAATAGTAAATCCAATGGCAGAATGGCATTTGACATTAATGAACAATATGGTGATACGAATATAATTTTCGACAAACCCAA
>CAZLTF010000173.1:0-1792 GCA_964562195.1 uncultured Bacteroidales bacterium
GTTTTTTCCCTTTGAAAAAGAGAATGGCGTGGATCGAGAAAGTGTATTCCGAAGAGCCGAAAGTGAGTGTCGTAGCTTATGACATTTTGACGGTTGATTTTTGCAAACAAGAAAATGCGTCGTATATCATTAGAGGATTGCGCTCAGGCACGGATTTTGAGTACGAACAGCAGATAGCTCAAGTCAATAAACAGATGGACGCGAGCATCGAAACGATATTTGTTTTGACGGAGGCTAAATATGCCGCCATCAGTTCATCGATCGTCAGGGAAGTCTATAGATTTGGAAAAGATGTTTCGGAATTTATTCCAGAGGAATATAAAATTGAAAACGTATGATGGGAATATATGTAATATTTGGTTTGATCACTTTGGCGAGTTATCTCGTGAGTGCTCGCTTGAAAAGTAAATTTAATAAATATTCAAAAGTAGCTATCGGAATGACCGGCAAAGAAGTCGCCGAGCAGATGTTGCATGACAATGGGATTCATGATGTCAAGGTGGTTTCTGTAAAAGGAATGCTGACAGATCATTACAATCCTGCAAAGAAAACGGTAAATTTGAGCGAGGGAGTTTATAATCAGAGAAATGTAGCCGCTGCCGCCGTAGCCGCTCATGAATGTGGACATGCTGTTCAACACGCTACTGCATACACTTGGTTGACAATGCGTTCAAAATTGGTGCCGGTAGTGAGTTTTGCTTCGCGCTGGGTACAATGGGTGCTTCTTGCGGGAATCTTGATGGTGCAGGTGTTCCCCGGATTATTGTTAGCCGGTATTATTATGTTTGCTTTTAGTACCCTTTTTGCTTTTATCACCTTGCCGGTGGAAATGAATGCCAGTAGCCGTGCTTTGGCTTGGCTCGAAAGGGCAAATGTGACATCGGAAATGAACCATAAATATGCAAAAGATGCGCTAAAATCGGCTGCTTACACTTATGTGGTAGCTGCATTGTCCGCTTTAGCCACTTTGATGTACTATGTATTGATCTATATGAGACGAAGTTGATAAGTGTATAATGCTGATTATCAGGGTTGTATCATTGTGGACTGATGCTGTTAAAGTTTTTCAAAAAAAAAGAAGAAAAAAATTTGTCAGTTTAAAAATTATTTAGACTTTTGCAAACCGTTTGAAATAACAGATTTGGTAATAAAGAAAAAAGATATATAGATGGCTCGTATTTGTCAAATAACAGGAAAAAAGGTGATGTCCGGGAACAATGTTTCTCATTCAAAAAGCCGTACAAAAAGAAAATTTCAAGTAAATCTTCAAAAAAAGAGATTTTATATGGTGGAAGAGGATAGATGGATTGTTTTGAACGTTTCTGCTTCCGGAATCCGGACGATTGACAAACTCGGTCTCAAAAAGGCATTGTCAGTAGCAAAAGAAAAAGGCTACTACAAAGGATAAAAATGAATGGATAATACAGGAGGAAAAAGCTGCCGGTCTCGGCGGCTTTTTTTATGTCCGGACTTTTTATCGGATAACACTTCGGGTGAGAGTATTTCTTTTCCAAAACTTGTTATTGTTCAAAAAAATCCGCTTTGAAGTTTATTAGAAAGAGTTTTCTCCTTGCACGGGTAAAAGCAGTATATAGCCATCGTAGATACTCTTTGTTCAACATATCATCGAAGAGATAGCCCTGATCCACAAATACGTGCTTCCATTGTCCCCCTTGTGTTTTGTGACAGGTGAGAGCATAGGCATATTTCACTTGAAGTGCATTGAAGTAGGGATTTTTTTTCAATTCTCGAAAACGCCTTGCTTTAGAAGGAATATCTTCATAATCCTTCA
>CAZLTF010000174.1:0-2852 GCA_964562195.1 uncultured Bacteroidales bacterium
TGATATTGCCATCCAAGTCCATCTGAACGAGTATGGCTTGTGTTTGTTGGAGTTCAGGCTCAAAGTGGGTTCCTGTGATGTAAAGAAAATTGTTGTTGCCGGAGAGTATCATATCATTTCCATAGTCATATCCGCTTCCTCCGATGGTCGTGTGCCATAATTCATTCAGGTTATTGTCAAATCTAATAAGGACAATGTCAAAGCTACCTTCTCCGTAACTTTGTGTAGAACCCATTACGAAGAAATCATCTGAGCCGGGGACTTGTAATATTTTGGCGGGGAAGTCATTCTGATCCAGTCCCCATTCATTGCGGGCTATTTCGACAGAGTCATTTAGCTTGATGACAAGTAGTTGGGAGTCGTGGTTGTGTCTTCCGTCTGCCTGATTGGAGTTAAAAAAACCACCTAAGGCGGCTACCATTACAATCTCATTATTTATTTCAATGAAGTCTGCTGCATAGTCATTTCCTTTGGCGGGGATAAAATAATCCCATAATTTGTTTCCTTCTAAATCCGATTTGACAAGAAAAATGTCATCGCCTCTTGAAGGAATAATATTGCTTTGATGACTTCGGCTTGTGCCTATCAAAAGAATATTACCATCCGAAAGATTTTTTCCTGTCAAGGCAGCATCATGATGAAAGAAATAAAAATTTTTGGCAGTTATTATATTGCCTTGGGAGTCAATTTCCACATAAATAGGATTCTCCCTTCCCCAGATTGTATTAAATCCATACCAGCTTTCGCCCGAAATAAGTAGGTTGTCGTTGTAAAGTTTGTTGATGTCGAAGCCAGTATCTTGATATTTGTCGCCGTATATTTTATCAAAAAGGAGATTCAATTCTTCATCCATACCTACTACCAATATATCTTTTCCGGTATTCAGGTTTCGGTATGTACTCCCCACAATAATGATATCTCCATTCACGGTTGATTCTATCCCGTGAATTTTAACCCCCTTATCCTCGATGGGTGTTGAGTAATTTTGCGCTTTTGATAGATGGGCTATGATGATCAATGCCAGAAGAAAAGGTTTTTTCATATTTATTGTTTTTTGTTCAAAAGATCTTCAAATCTTACAAAATCCCATGTTAATGATTTTTCCACAATATGATGGTGAAAGATTAGTACTGAGTCATTGCTTGTATTATTGTCGGACAATCTCAGTCCGGCACCCAAAAAATAAATACTATCTTGCGACATAGCTTCTATCTTGCGTCTTCCTCCGTCTCCCATGTCTCCCATCACACAGATTACTTTTATGCCTCTGTTTTTTACATCCACCAACATTGGGTAGATGGCATTTTTGAAAGTGCTTTCTGCGCTTTCACAGTTTGCATTCCAATACGGCAACACTCCATGACCAAAGGAGTTTGCACTTGGAACTCCCGGTATGTCATACCAGATTCCGTGATGATGCATCAGGATTAGGGCATAAGAATCTTCGATGCTATCACATACGTTTTGCAGCATTTGATATTGTTTGTTTAGGTCATAACAGTTATTGGGAAGTAAGTTGGTGTTTAATACCACCTCTGTAACGCCCTTGTGATAATTGGCGTAGAAAGTCTCTCTGTGGCGGGAGGCTTCCAGCCAACGCCAGTTCCCATTACGGGTGTCATGGTTTCCTAATATCCACATATTCAATGGATTTGAAAAGTCAAATACACTGTCAATGTGCATCGAAAGCTCAGGACGAAGGCTTGCTTCAGAGCTGACATCACCGCCAAGCCATACCCCGTCATAAGGGCTTAAATCCAGATCATAGATTCGATCATCCAGTTTGTAGTCTGCACCATAGCAATGTCCAAAAAACAGATAGGTCAATTCCGAACGGTTTTCTTGGGAATAGCCGCTAATGGTCAAAAGAAACGATAAAATAAATAATAATCTCTTGCTGAAAAAAAATCCTGAGAATAAATTCATTGCCATTAAAATTTTTGCAAAGATAGGAAAATAATGGATAAATAGTATAATTTGTTACTGAGTTTTTATACGGAATAATGCTTTTCGATCGGACATAGGGTCTGTTAATAAAATCTCAAATACCTGAAAATAAATCAATTGCATAATTTCACCTGATTTACTATTGGGTAAGTTTCTTTTGTGCTTTGCACAAAATATCAACATATATTTTGACAATCGATTTTGAGGATGGCAATTTGATAGCGAAACTCTGATATTGTGGTTGATTGCAACTCGTTGATGTATTATCCCGGACATAGGGAGATAAAAAAAGACCTAAAAGCAAACTTCTTTTAGGTCTTTTTGTCATTTTTCCTGGTTATTTTTATTCGGCAGAAACAAATTCAATAGTTAGAACGTCTTGATTGTTTGTAAATTTCAATTTAAGCTCGTCGTTTTTTAATTTGAGAATCTCGGACTCTTTGGAAGATTCTTCAGCAGCTCCTTCATTCGTCTGACTGGTTCCGTTGTAGGAAAACGTCGTTTTTGTTTTTCCGTTTGAGTACAATATTTTGGTTTTGTTACTATTAAAATCCCAGTCATAAGTAGTTTCGGAAACTATTGTATAGGTGATTCCGCCTTCATTTTCTGTTACTTCTACGTGTTCAACGTAGGTGTTGTCGTCTTTAAACTCAAAAGTCATAGCATTGATCATTGCTTGCTCTTCTGTCGTAAAAGTTTGTTCGGTGCCATTGTTGTATATTTTGTCAATCTTCCATGTATTGACAAGACGAGACTTTTTGCTCCGCAGGCTGAATGCAGGACCTTCTTCATATTTGCTACAACTTTGAAATGCCATACTTGACACTAACATTACCAAGACCAATAATGGCCAACTCATTTTCATTCTCTTCATACTAAACTTTTTTTTAATTTAAAAATTATAT
>CAZLTF010000175.1:0-3371 GCA_964562195.1 uncultured Bacteroidales bacterium
ATTGCCGCGTACCGGAAACTGTCCGTCCGGGCGGGGAGAAAAATACATACCGACAAACAAAAAAAGGATGTATGGCTTGTACCATACATCCTTGAATTTTCGTGGTAGCGGGGGGAGGATTTGAACCTCCGACCTTCGGGTTATGAGTACAATTGAGTAAAATCATTTTTTGTAGGAAAATCAGATTTTTTCATCCGTTTCAGGTTGTTATCTACATGGATATCGTTTTCAACCCGTTCAATATCTTCAATACTTGCAGCTGATATGAACATATTTTACCACAATGTTACCACAAAACTGGATAGCAGATTTGTTACCTGCCCACAAAATCAATGATCGTTATGGTACAACCGACTTTGGTTGAACCTGATCACTGGATCGTGCTCAGAAAAATATTCCGCCTTCACCCGGTCAAGCAGATTATCTGAATCTACATATTTCCCAAGCGTCACGGCAAACAAATCATTTGAAAATTCAATTGCCTGCTCATCGGTATTGCCAATTCCATACAACCAGGCTTCGGGCAACTCCGAAATGAACATTCCTGAATAGAATCCCTTTAGCCCATGCTTTTCAACAAACTGGTTCGCATGGCACCAGATGGCGATAACCGTTTTGGCTTTCAGGGCAGGTACCTGATTCTCCTCAATGAGAAATCCAAACCCGCCAAATAACCCCTCTGGAGTCCCATGGCCAAGCATCACCACCCGGTCATGTTTCTTGATGAGTCTTGTTACCTGTTCAGGACGGATCAACGGTTCATTGATCACATCCCACCCCTTATCCTCATAAATTGCTCTCAGGAAATCCGTTGTCGGATCATGGGGATGCAGAACAAGGGTATCTGATGTGCAGTAATTTTCGACTTCAAGTTGGACGTACTCCCTTGTATGATCATAACCTATCAAATCTATGTCATATTTTGTCAGTTTTGAGTACATGGTGACACCTCCCGATCTCATTGTAGTTCATTTCTTTCCTTGTCATCTTCCGATATCGTTACTCTTCCGATGTCATTACTTATCCGGGTAACAGATCACATACCCTGAGGTTCTTCTTGTGAGCTTCTATTACTCCGCTAAGTATCCAAGGCTTGTTTAGACTTGTTTCCTTGTGTCATACGTGACAATCACCGGAACAGGGGAACAGTTGAGCACCTCCAGGCTCGTAATCAACTCCTTACGAGTGGAGATGATTTCAGGATTGAATTTAGGATCAAGTACAGAGTGATCGCAGGTGAAAATGATGTAGAAGATCATGCCCATACCTTTGATGCTCCCGAATAGAAGAAAGGCATGAGTGAGCCGGGGGAGCGGTAAGGCTGTTACGCTTTAGCAAAATTTATATACCGCTTGCAAGTTGTGATAAATTAGCGGTTCAGTTGGGATCAGCCAAGCTGCTCTGGCACTATAATTATATAATATTACAGGAAAAAGTCAACAACCATCTTGATCTGCCAATGAAATCAAGGAAATAAGCAAGCTACAGGGTAAGAATGGAACGTATCTTGATAGATATATGGCCTGATGGGAAATTATCGTCAGGATCGCCAATATATTTTTTTGTAACTAATCGTTTTTTTGATAATATAAAAATTATTGGGTCGATAGCGTACAGATCTCATCGGAAAAATATAATTTCAATAAATACAAAAACGAAATTGATTAGGGCAATATCTCGCTCCTTTTGGCCGTGATTCTCAGGATGCAAATAATGACTGCTGGGATGTCTTAGTTGATAGGCGAAGGCCTCTTTTTTATCTTATCTTTAGTCAGATTATGCGAATAAAACTCATAATTATACTGACATGCTTTACGGTCACGCTGAGTGGCATCATGTACTATTATTTGCATTCAACAATGAACGATGCAATGGCAATTGAGGGAAAACTCGTTGAATTCAAGAAAAGCGATAAAATTTTCACCTCATTTGCATACGTCAGCTCCATAGACATCAAAAAAGATCTTCTCAAAAGAGATGTCTACCTGGGATTTTATCACCTCAAGGATTCGAATGACATCAAGCCCGTCCCTGTAGGTTCCTGTGAGCATGAGTATGAAGTTGGGATTGGTTATGAAGATATAAATGGTTTGATAACAGGTTATCGTGGACAAGTTTGCAAAAATTCTAATACTGCCCTACCAGAGCCAAAAATACTATCAATAAATCCTACCAATTCAATGGTATATGGTAAGTATTCAAGACGTGAATGTGATCAATGGATAGTCGAGATGCGTGGAAAAAGAAGATGCAATTCTCTAATTCTAAATCAGCTTGTCCATGATGGAAATTGGACAAAAATAGCTAACAAGAGCAAGGAAATACTAAAGAGTTATATAAAAATTTATTGTAACTAATGAGTATAAAGTTATGAGCAAAATAGTTACATGTATTATTATAGGATGTTTACTTATATTTCTTCCCAGTTGCAAGAATGCAAAACAAAGCAAACTATCAATGATAGAATCAAAGGTACTGGAAAATGGTCCGGCATTGTCACAGATGGAAGCAGTATTCAGCCTTTATTACACTCATTATTCACCAAATAAAATATTGAGTGATGATTTTTATATACGTAGAGATCAAGCCACAGCATTTTATGGATACGACTTGAATAAAGTAAAAATAGAAATCAAACAAAAAGATGACAAAGATACGTTATTTGTTGAATTGCCGAAGATAATCCTTATATCAAAAGACCGTAAAATAATTGATCATCCTGAATATACCCATGAGAATTTTACGCCAAAGGATAAGGATGGAAATAGTATCAATATTGATCACATTATGGATAGAAAATTAGATTTCCTATTGAAAAAATATAACAACAAGTCAGTTGAAAAAACAAAAGAATTGTCCGAAATGTATTTCAAGGCTCTGGCTAAACGATTCGGTTTGGCTTTGGAGATAAAGTATAATTGAACTTGGCAGGTGCAAAATATGTTGAAAATACTTACATTTCCATACAAAATAATATTTTATTATCCAGGAAGAATTCTTCTTTGGTATAGGTATTTTTTCCCACAAAAACAAAAGAGGGGTAATGCTTTTCTTAGTGTAGCTGAAAGTAGAAGACAATACAAAGAAGGTGGCTATTTAGTTGCCTTTATCGCTTCCTGTGGATTTTGGGGTGGAGCCTTTTTGTTTTTCTTCTATATATTATCAATGAGGGCGGGGGCCTGAGCGAAACAAATTTTATCGTCATTTCACACAACTCCTATGGGGTTTATACCCAGCTTTGACAGCTTCACTCTTTGATCGAAATACCTTCACACAATTCTTACAATTGTAGTGCTGGCACCCTGACCCATAAAATACATGACTCCTCACATTTCCGTGATATCCACCTGAGTTAGGAAGATATTGTGACC
>CAZLTF010000176.1:0-1914 GCA_964562195.1 uncultured Bacteroidales bacterium
CACTTTCATTTCAAGATTCTGCGAGATACTTATGTTAATATTCCCTGACTCCATTCCCGGATTGCTTGCAAACAATTGATTGTCATATAAATAATACTGTTTCTCTTTTCCCGCAGAATCTACATAATGTGCATAATACCCCCAAAAATCAGTAGTAAAGTCAGGATGATATCTCAAGGACACACTCGGTGTTACAACATGTCGAAGAGCTTTGACCGGACCTTTGGAGAAAACATACATACCATAGATAGTAGTATTGATAGAAGAAGAAGCACTAAAATCACGTTGGGAATAAAATCCCGACACATCGCTTATAGTATCCAAATACCCCCCACTTCCTACTACTGTTGAAGTATCATTCCACCTGTATAATGTCTTCTCCGGATACCAATTTTCATTATAGTTTGCCGAATTTGTCCATTTTATATATTTCAATAGCTTTATTGTCCCAAAATCCAATGTGACTTTATGCCTTGCTCCTTTTTGATAATTTTCCCACATCGCAGGAGACAAAAAGAGAGAGTCGTAAGAAGTCACCTTCCCTTGTGCATTCATAGAATATGTCAATCCGATATTCTCAAACCAACGTATTTTACCCGTTCTTTCTTTCTGTCTGAAAGGGAAAAACTTATCCATCGACAAATTCAGATTTGGTAAAGTGATGGTCATTTGTTTGGTCTGCATATTTTGCATATGATTGGCAGATATACTCAGGCGGAATCTCTTAGCTATCGTAGTGGAATAGTTGATACTTGATTGAAATGAGGATTTCAAATAGTTATCCGTATTATTTGAATTGTATTTATTAAAACCACTGGTACGAATATTAACATTCGCTGAAAATCTCCCGTTTGGGTTAGCTTTGGGATCTTGACTATGTGTCCATTGAATAGAGAAGTCCGGATGTTTTTTATAATCGGGTTCTCCTTTTTCCCCGATAATATTAACCGCATAACCTAAACGCAGATTGCCATTATAGCTATATCTTTTTTTGTATCTAAACACCGGATTGATTGCCCAGCTACCCAGAGTATAAATATCACCGGTCAGCTTAATATCCATATATTCATTGATATACCAATAAAAGCCACCACCTTTAAAAAAGAATCCCAGAGTAGGTGACTCACCATAAGTGGGGATTATAATTCCCGATTTATGTTTTTTGTTGTTGGGAAAATACCCAAACGGCAAAACCAGCGGCAATGGCAGACCTTCAACCTCCAAGTAAGCAGGACCGGTCACAATTTTATCATCCGGTATCTGTCTCGCTTTCTTAAATTTCAATGCAAAATGAGGATGATCCAACTCACAAGTACTATAAGAACCATTCAAAAGATTGGCAGAGTTATCTTCATATTTTTTTACACGTTGTGCCAAAATTGTTCCTTGATCATCGGAAGTTTTGATATTTTCGACGACTCCTTTTTTCGTTTTAAAATTATAATGCATCTCCTTACTCACAAAACCTGTCTCACCGGATTTGAAATCAGGATTACCGGCAATTTTTCCGGTAGAGTCCGGAATTCCACGTGCCAAAAGTTCATTCTTTTCGAGATCCACCTCAATATAACCCGATGACAAATCAATATCCGTATAATGCACCTTCGCCTCCCGAAACATATATACCATCTTTGTATCCAGATCAATATAAACAGAGTCGGTCGCCGAAAAATCAACAATATCCTTGATAGCATCGGGAGAAAGGCGAACACTATCCCGCTGCACACTCAAACTGTCCGGCGATAAAGAATCCGCTACCGGAAAACGATCTCTCGACAAGCTCAAACTATCCCCTATGTTCACCATTAGCGAGTCAGGACTTTGTCCCAAAAGAGTGGCAACATGCAGAAGCAGTCCGAAGATAAAAAATCCGGCGACAAAAAACTTCTTTGTATATAATTTAATATTCAAGTT
>CAZLTF010000177.1:0-18503 GCA_964562195.1 uncultured Bacteroidales bacterium
GTTCGTGAAATCAAGAAGCTAAAAGAGCAAAAAAATGCAGTACTTCTTGCACATTATTATCAGAACGGAGACATCCAAGACATTGCAGATTTTCTGGGTGACAGCCTATATCTTGCACAGCAAGCAGCACAAACAGAGGCGGAGATCATTGTTTTTGCAGGCGTTCATTTTATGGCGGAGACCGCAAAGATATTAAATCCGGACAAAAAAGTGCTACTTCCCGACTTATTAGCGGGTTGTTCGTTGGCAGCGTCATGTCCTGCGGGTCGTTTTGCAGACTTCAAATCCCAACATCCTGAGGCAGTGGTAGTTTCCTACATCAACACTTCGGCAGAAATCAAAGCGCTTACGGATATTGTATGCACATCCAGCAATGCTCAAAAAGTGATTGACAGCATCCCTAAGGATAAACAAATCATATTTGCTCCGGATCGAAATTTGGGCAATTACCTCCAATTGCAAACGGGACGGGATATGTTGATCTGGGATGGTGCTTGCACGGTGCACGAAGCATTCTCTATCGAGAAAATCGAAATATTAATGACAGAACATCCACAAGCCAAGCTGATAGCACATCCGGAGAGTCGTCCCGTATTGCTCACAAGAGCCGAATATATCGGAAGCACTTCCGCCCTTTTGAAATTCATCGAACAGGATGATAATGAGCAATATATCGTTGCTACCGAAGTAGGCATATTGCATGAAATGAAAAATCGCGCTCCACACAAAAAATTTATTGCCGCTCCTGCCGGAAATTCCGGTTGTATCGGTAGCGAATGCGAATATATGAAACGCAATACGCTCGAAAAATTATACCTTTGCTTGAAATATGAATTGCCGGAAGTAATCGTTGATAGCGCAATCGCCCAAAAAGCACTTCTACCTATCCGGCGAATGTTGGACCTATAATCAATCATAAAATCATGAAAAATATTCTCAAAATCACTATTCTCTTTGGATTAATGACCATGCTATTTGCCGGCTGCCGTAGAAATTCGGAAATCGTCTATGAAGAATATCATAAATTTGACAGCCTCGTCTGGAAAAGATTTGATTTTCAAGTATTTGAAATTGACAATCTCGAAGAGGGAGTGGACTACGATGTAGAATTCAGATTTAGACACCTCCCCGAATATCCATACCGCAAATTCTTTTTCACCTTATCCATTATCCAGCCCGATGAAAATTACCGTGCACAAGAATATACCATTTGGCTAAAAAAATCCGGCAAATGGAAAAGCAAGTGTATGGGAGACTATTGCGACTATAACTATCTGATCAAGAAGCGTTTTCAAATCAATCAAAAAGGAACATACAAGTTTGAATTTGAAAACAGAATGCCTATCAACCCACTGCGGGGAATGGTAGAAGTAGGTTTGCTAATCCGAAAATCCCCGGAGCAATAATGAAAAATCCAAGTATCCCTCCACTTCAGAAAGGCGATTCTGTCTCCATTGTCGCTCCTGCCGGCATCGTACAAAAGGAGAATATCCATAGAGCAAAAAAAATACTCGAAGATTGGGGGCTGGAAGTCAAATTAGGAAAATTTATCTTTGCAAGCAGTCAAGTATTTGCAGGTATTGACCAGCAACGCCGCGAAGATTTTCAGTGGGCTTTGGATGACAAAACCACCAAAGCTATTCTTTGTGCAAGAGGCGGCTATGGTTCGATAAGAATTATTGACGACTTGAATTTCTCCCATTTCATCAAACAACCGAAATGGATTGTCGGATTTAGTGATATTAGTGTTTTTCACTCGCATCTATTCAGAAACTTCGGACTTCCGTCTATTCATGCCGTGATGCCCAATTCATATTCCACAGATCCGGATTCCGTAGCTATGAAAAGTTTGCATACAAGCCTGTTTCAAACCCATTTTCAATATCGTTTTCCTACACATCCTTTATCCGTTGGAGGTGAAGCAAAAGGGATTCTTACCGGCGGCAACCTTTCGATTTTGTACAATTTGCTGGGGACAAACTCAGATGTCGATTGGAAAAATAAGATTTTGTTTATCGAAGATGTAGGAGAATATTATTATCATCTGGACAGGATGATGCAAGCATTCAAGAGAGCCGGCAAATTGTCGCAGCTAAAAGGACTGATCGCCGGTAAATTTTCGGATATGAAAGAAGGAAATACCGCTTACCAAAAATCTGCCGAAGAAATAATATTGGAGTCAATACAAGAGTATAATTATCCGGTTTGTTTCGACTTTTCGGCCGGACACATCACAAATAATCTGGCATTACGTTTCGGAGCAGAATCACAACTAACAGTATATCAGGACTATACAGAAATTTCGCTGTAAAACACAAAAATATTGGAAATAGTTTTTGAAATTCATTTCTTTTATATCTTTGCAGCCTCAAAAGGCGAGGTAGCTCAGTTGGTTAGAGCGTCGGATTCATAACCCGGAGGTCACGAGTTCAACTCTCGTTCTCGCCACACAAAAAGCCGCTTTTGACAGCGGCTTTTTTTATTTGTTTGTAGAAATAATAGGCAGACATTGGCAACGATTTTCCCCTTTGCTTTGTCTCCCCTTTGTCTGAATAAAAAAGAAGAGAATATGAAAAAATTAATATGGATTGTTTTTGTTTCATTGTGGAGTATTGCAGGTTTTGCACAGAAAACAGAACGTATGAGCCTTCGGCATACGATGACAGCAGAAGAAGCCAAACTCAAACATCTTATCGGAAAAGGTTTTATGAGCACGGACCCTCCTCCCGGAGAGGTTCGGAATATTGCCGAATTTGAACCTATGGAAGGAGTCCTGATCACCTACCATCAAGGTTTTGGGATAGGATTCAACCTTATTTCTTCCATTTCACAATTTACGACAGTGACCACCGTTGTTGCAAGTGAAGCAATTAAGAATCAAGTGATTGCAGACTATCAAAACAATAATGTCAATCTTGACAATTGCAATTTTCTTGTCAAACCTAACAATTCATATTGGACTCGTGATTATGGTCCTTGGTATATTGCCTATGGAGATGATCAGATCGGAATTACCGATTTTATTTACAATCGTCCGCGACCGGATGATGATGTGATACCGCAATATCTGGCAGAGATGCTGGGCATTGAATGGTTTGGAATGGATCTGATTGCCACCGGTGGAAATTATATGACCGATGGTACCGGAATCAGTTTCTCAACAGACTTGATAAGCGAAGAAAATCCAACACTTACCAATGATCAAATTGACCAGTTGATGCATGACTATCTCGGAATTAACACCTATGAAAAACTGAATGATCCGACAGGAACATACATCAAGCATATTGACTGTTGGGCAAAGCTATTGGATGTCGATAAATATTTGGTGCGTTCTGTTCCCGAAACCCATCCTCACTACGATGAGATAGAAGCAGTCGTCACCTACTTACAAAGTCTGACAAGCGGATATGGCACTCCCTACGAGATTATCAGGGTCTATACGCCTAACGATGAACCCTATACAAACTCACTTATCATTAATGATCATGTTTATGTTGCCGTCACCGGTTCGGAATGGGATGATGAAGCGATCGCCACCTATCAGAATGCGATGCCCGGCTACACGATCGAAGCGATAACCGGCTCATGGCTTTCTACCGACGCCTTGCATTGCCGTACCCACGGATTGGCGGATCGCCAAATGATGTACATCAAACATACCCCCTTGCATGGCGTACAGCTTGCCCAAACCGAATATACGATTGATGCGGAACTTACGGCTTATAGCGGTGCAGGTGTCAATGATTCGGAGGTGATGGTTTATTACCAACATAATGACGGAGACTGGCAAGCGCTTGCGATGACACACCTCACCAACAAACACTATCAAGCAACGATTCCTGCAGGCGGCTACGGCACCAAGATAGACTACTATATTTATGCCGAAGACAATAACGAGAAAAGCGGTCAACATCCCTATATCGGTGCTGCCGACCCTCATGTTTTCTACGTTGGCGAACAACTTTTACCCGAAATCATCGTATCTACGGATTCCATCTTTTACACCATCGCACAAGATCAGACCGGAAGCTATGAGCTGAACATCCAAAACTCCGGAGAAGCCAATCTGCACATTGATTTTATGCTTGACAACGCAATGTATGACACGGTGTCTATGGTCATTCCGGACAGTCCTATCGACTGGCAATCCAACACCTATACAGAAGACTCATGGGAAGATTTTAGCGTTGATGAGACCGGTGAGTTAGGCTCCGTAAAATTGAGTTTCAATTGGTTTGCAGATCAATATCCCGAAGATGGTTCTATCCACCTCAAATCTCCTGCCGGAACAATCGTTCAACTGGCTGCCGGACTCAACACAGGACAACATACATTGATATCAAACGGTTTTGCAGGTGAAGAATTGAACGGTGAATGGAGATTGTGGTTGGAAGATTCTTATGGAGATGGCGGTCTTAGTATGAATACGATTAACATCCGATTCTCAAGACAAATAAACCTTCCTCCGGATTGGTCAAGTATTCCCATGTATGCCATCAATATCCCCTCCGGAGGAGCCTATGATTTGCCTATCAACTTCAATTCGGCAAATATGGAAGAGGGTGAATATCAAGCCACTATAAGCCTGAGCACCAACGATATAAACAATAGCTATATTGAAATTCCCGTCCATTTATCGGTCGATAACTCGATAGGAATAAACAATCATATTGCCCGTGGCAAGCTTAAATGCTCAAATCCGTTTTCTGATCAATTGAATATTTTCTACACTGCGGACGACCATCCTCACTACATCCTTCTTGATATGTCCGGCAGAAAAATTCTTGAAGGAAAATTGCAAATGCAAAACCACTTCTTTTCCGCCAAGTGGGCAAAAGGAATTTATGTGTTGAAAGTAGATGGTCTAAATGCAATGAAACTGATTCGGGAATAAAACAGGGGCTGCAAAAACCCACGAACATCTGAAAGAGAGTGAATTAGGGTCTGCTAAAAAAACTCTCAAACAGATGAAGAAGAATGAATTACGTGAGAATATCAGTAATAAAAAGCAAGAGAAATCAGCGTTTTTTTTCCGAAAAGTCTTGCAAATAATTTATTCTCAAAGAAGGTATTTTCGTTCTGCAGAAGCGGACCCTATTTTACGATTATCGTGTCAGTTCGCACAGAACAAGCGGTAAAATACCCCAATCCGCCATTGCTAATATTCGTGGGGAGATTGGCTTTCTCATCATCAAACAAGCCTCCTTGCCAGTGCGTCTCGGCAAGCATCGCACGGATATATCCGGCATAATCTTGAGTGAGTGAATATTTTTTCCCGATGATCATTGCCCCTTCGGGAAAATAGATACTCTCCTCCTCCGGAGAAAAAACGATACTCACATCAAGCGTATTAAGCTGATAGCGATATGTTTTGACATGAATCGTCGAATCCGTGCCGGACTGCCAAATAATGTTCAACTCATACATCGCTTGTTCATCTATGGTGAACGACGAAGTAGGATTGCTAAGATGATAAAGATCATTTTGCAACTTTTCATAATGAATAGGATTGTAGGATGATACCGCACTCATTTGGCTGAAAGCCGTATAATTTTGTCCGTTATAATTGATTTTCAAGATATAAGTATCGCTAATGCTCGCCGCAAAAGGAAGCGCGGACAAATAACTACCGGCATTCTCTTCATCTTCTTCAAAACTTTGCTCGCCGCTACTGCAAGACACCGTGACAGAAGCTCCTTTCACCGGAAGCACCTCTTGGTTTTGGTGCGTATTTGACAAACTTAAGCGTATCCTCTGGCGCTTCATCTCATTGGTCAAGATAGCTTCCACGACAAGTGCATTTTCGGCTTTCGCCGCAATGGGATGATCGATTTCCTTGACGCAAGACGCAAACAAAAAAAACATAACTATCACAAGTCCAAACAGTTGTTTCCAAATATGATTTTTTATATTGTATTTCATCGTATTGAAAATTTATATGTTAAAGATGGCATTATGCCAAGCAGCGACAACTGGGTTGTCGTATATTCATTTTCCTGAAAATAATCTGCCGGCACGACATATCTGCCGTTTTTGGTTTTCACCTTATTATAATTAATGGAAATGGGATTATGATGATTGTAAACATTAAAAACAGATAGAGTCAAAGAATGCCGGAAACGATTGTTGATATTTTTGTTTAGTCGCCATTGCAAAGCAAGATCCAAACGATGATAATCGGGCAAACGATCATTGTTTTTGTCTCCGTAAACCGGAATTTGTTGATTGAGATAAGTATAAAAAGCCACCGGAGTAGTGATAGCCGAACCGGTATAATAGATAAAATTGGCAGAAAGATGAAGTCGCGGATGAATATCCCATTGCAAATAGGCGGAAAAATCGTGGGGACGGTCATAGAAGGGTGAAAAATACTTACCGCCATTGAGTTCAGGAGCTTGAAGGAGCGTTTTGGAATACGTATAACTTATCCATGCTTTATATTTCCCCTGCTTTTTGTGAATCGAAAATTCAAGACCTTGTGAGTAGCCATTACCAAAACGCAACTCCCCCTCAATCAACGGATTGAGCAGCAAAGCAGCATGATCCTTATACAATATCTGATGATTCAACACTTTGTAATATGCCTCGGCACGAAATTCCAAATGAGGCTCGGGAAGCACCACGATCCCTCCCATCGTCCATTGTGTTGCCTCTTGCGGAGAAATATTGGGACCGGCAGGCAACCACACTTCCAATGCCGTAAACGGGCTGGTAGTATTGGTAATCAAATTGACAAATTGATGATACGAACCATAGGACAAATGCACCGAAAAAAACGAATTGACTTCAAATTTCAGATTTATTCTCGGGTCAAGACTTACATACTTATGAAAAGCTTTATTTCCACTGGTTATCAACGTATCCGTGATTTGATGCTGCGCATCGAAAATCATATATTTACTTGTCCCGTAATTTTCCCATATCGAAAACCTGAGACCGGTATGAAGACTCCAGCGTTTATGAATTTTCATAATAGAGCTTAAAAAGAAGGCTTTTTCGCGGGTCTTTTTTTGCGTGATGTGATTGAAATAAGCTTTGTTGAATGTACCGGGAGAGAACTGCTGAAAAGCAATAGAATAGCCTGCATTCACACGCCATCCGGAACGCCAATAGTAATTAAACACCCCTCTGAATCGCAAAGAATTGATAGCCGAAGTCCACACATTCTCATCGGAGGAAAGTTGATATTGATAACGGCTGGCATTGCTCACAAAACGAAAGAAAATCTTTTTGCTTACTACGTAATCCCAACGCAAAGAAGCGGTATTATTATCCCATTGAATATGACTACTTTGCTTAGGACTCACAAAATCTTTTCCGGTAAAAAAAGACAGATAAAGACGATTTTTGGGCGTAAGCTGAACATTGATTTTTGCATTGAAATCAAAAAGATATAATTTTGCATCCGGTGCTTTTTTTTGAAACAAGCGCTTAAAGACGGAATGCCTAAACGAAGTAAAAAACGAGCTTTTCTCTTTGACCAGAGGACCTTCGAGCGAAAACCGGTAAATTAACGGATTAAGCACAGCATTAAACTCCGGTTTGTAATAATTTCCGTCTTTGGTTTGCAGTTCGACAACCGATGACAAGCGGGTCTCGCTTCCGACCGGAAAATTGGCTTTGTAAATATTCATCCCCTTGATCACGTCGGGAACAATAACCGAATAAAAGCCAAATAGATGTGCCGGATTGTAAATAGGAGAATCATCCAATAATATCAGATTTTGATCGCGATTGCCGCCCCGCACGTAGTAGAAAGCCGAGCCGTCACTATAAACCTGTATTCCCGGTAAAGTTTGCATACTTTTGATGAGGTCGGTCTCACCACCGATATTGGGCATCGATGAAAGCTCATGAGAATCGACTTGCATCTTACTGATCTGTAAATTCTTCAATTTGTTGACATCCTGATCCGAATGTACAATAAGCGTATTGAGTTTTGAGATATTGGTTTTCAAACGAGCATTGACTTGAAGCTTTCTCTCGGATGGAAATGACTGAATATGAGAGATATAACCAAGCGAAGAATAGAGAGCTTGATATTCATTCAGAGGAATTGTCAGGGAATAGAAACCTGCCGGATTGCTAACGGCTCCACTCTGCAATTCGGCTATATAAACCGTTGCTCCGGGTAAGCTCTCACCACTTTCGGCATCGCGAATAAAACCACTGACAGTCATCCGGGGAATATGCTTTGCAGGTTTCAAGACGATTTGTTTTCCGATTATCTGATAACCAAAATAGCAAACCTTGGAAAGTTCTTGCAATGCCTCTTGTACCGTCTTGTTTTTCCAGTTGATAGAAATTATCTTGGATGTATTTATTTGCTGTGGATTGTAAGCAAAAGAATAAGCGGTTTGTTCACTAATATGATGCAAAATTTCCTTTACCGGCTTGTTGTTAAGGGAAATAGAAATATGCTTAACCTCATCCTCTTGAGCGGAAAGTATTCCGGAGATGAGAAAAAGAAATACAAATATAATGCTCGTTTTAAGGTGTACAAGATTCACCTTCCAATTCAATAATGCCATTCTTTCTATTGATTTTCAAATTGAGAGTAGTGGAAACGACTGTCAAAACATCTTCAAGTGTTTCATTTTCAAAATGTGCGGACAATGAACATCCGGCGGTACTTCTGTTTTTCAAATGGATATGACTGTGATAAACCTCATTGATTTTTTCGATCACATAAGTCAAGGAATCATCGTCAAAAATAATTTCTTTGGTCTTCCAAGCCATAAAATTACGGTCTTGATTTTGTGTTTCAAGCAAGCGGTTGTCTTGCAAAATTCCGTGTTCTCCTTTTGTCAGAATGACTTTTCCGGCACCGGTGTTAGCGAGAGAAACCTTTCCGCTTTTGACAACGACTTCTGTTTTTTGGTTGGAGGATTTGACCAAAAAGGATGTCCCCAATACCTGTATTTGCGCTTCATGAGCTTGAATCACAAAAGGATGCTTTTCATCCCTTGTAACTTTAAAAAAAGCAGTTCCGGACAATTCCACCTTACGGATAAGTCCGAATTTGTCCGGATAACGTATGACAGCACCGGCATTAAGGTCAATATTTGTACCGTCGGGCAAAATGACATTTTCGATCTCATTTTGTGCTGTGACGATCACATAATCCGTTTCATTTTTGAATTTTGAGAAGTAAAAGACCAGTCCGAAAAGCAAAGCTATCGCGGCAGCTATGCTCCATCGATAAGGAAATTGACGTCTTGCCTTAATATTTTTTCGTCGCAGAGAAACCTTTGGACTTATCTGATTTTCAATTGATTGCCACTGTCTCTCCACATCAAGCCTTGCCGGTTTGCGGAGAGAAGAGAGTAGCCAAGTTTTCTTAAAATCAGCAAATAATTTTTGATTTTCTTTGCTCTCCCGCACCCACCGTTCAAGTATTTCTCCTTCATCATCCGAACAGTCACCGGCAAGATAACGGGCAATCAAACCCTCAAAATCATACTTTTTTTCTATATCTTTCATTTTTATTATTTTCTACTTTCAATACACTCGAGTCCGCTTTTACCCTTATGTGTGAGGCTGCAAAATCTTCATCCTTTACGGTACACAAACAGGATTCAATAAATGCCACTTTTTTGTAAAAACACGTTCATACTTCAATATTTTTTTACTGACTCTATCCTTCTTTCAATTTTTCATTTTTAGACATAGCAAAAACCTTTGCTAACGGATTGCGATTAGCAGATTGTTGTCACCGGCATTTGTCGCCCAACTCATAAAGCAAGAGCAACAAAAGCATAAGATCTTTCAGTTCCACTCTCAAAATCCGCAAAGCTTTGGACATTTGAGCTTCGACTGTTTTCTGTGAAATCTCCAATTCATCGGCGATGACACGGTATTTTTTTTCTTCAAAGCGGGACATCTCAAAGATCCTGCGGCATTTGGGAGGCAGTTTTTGCAAAGCTGCTTCGATTTTCTCTTCCAGATTATCTTCTCCTGATATTTCTACGGCAAATTCGGTATCTATGGCTTGCTCAATATCCAAATATTCATTCTGAAATTTTTTGTGATTGCGAATAAAATTTAAAGAGCGATTGCGAACCGAAGTAAACAAATATGATTTGACCGATTTTTGTTTGTTCATCTCCTCTCTTTTTTGCCAAAGGCGAATAAAAACATCCTGTACTATCTCTTTGGCATTATCCTCATCGTGCAAAAAAGTACTTGCAAAATTTACCAGCATCGCAAAATGGCTATAAAATAAACTTTCAAACTCTTTCTTGTCCATATTTTTTACTTATCTTCATATACAATACACTCCAGTGACACTCTACCCTTACAAGATTTTTCAAAATTACTGAAAATATCAATAAACTTACGAAAATTCTTGTACCTTTTTTGTTTTATCATATTTTGCAAGGCGTGAAGATTGTCTGCAATGATGAAAGAATGACACAAAAATACGGATCAACGGATGAAGATTTTGTAGGATTTCTGTTTCCCGTCCACCGAAATATGAAGGACATAATATGCCGGAGGAAGCTGCCCACAAGAGATCGAGAAAGCATCGTTATTTCCGTTTATCAAGCGTTCGCCGGTGGCAATAATTTTTGCATTCAGATCCTGCAAACTCCATTTTAGCTTCTGCTTGTCAAAGTCTATCACTTGGCAACGTATCAATCCCTGAACCGGATTTGTCAAACGAATCTTTTTTTCGAATGAAAGCGGTTTTTTCACTCCTAAGGGAAAAACATCCGTCACCGTGAAATCCACCCAAAACAAACCGCCGCAAGAGGGAATATCATCCAACAAAGCTTGTCCGATATGGGCGGGAGGGTCTTCAAAAGCAGACCACCACGACTGATCGCCAGGGTAGCCAAATTGAAATGCCGACAGATTGGGAGCAAAAGTAGCAGCCCAATTACCATATTCATAGACCATATATTCCAAAGGATTATTGGCAAAGCCAAAACCTTGACTATCATCCACAAAAAGAATATCACCACGATAGACAGGAGGCATACGATTGGTAGTATAATGTTTCAAAAAGAGAGTATAAGTCGAATCAAAAGTTTTCATTTTCATCTCCCAAGCTTCGGACAGAGAATCGGATACCGGTTCACCTCCGGAATATAAATTGGTATGATACCACTCGACATCCACACCAAAGCCAATGACACAGGAATGTGTCCCATAATGCCCCAAAACCAAATCCATCAAATCGCCAATTTCGGCATCGCCGGATTCTACTTGCAAAAACACCTTTATACCCGTGGTATCAAAATGCATCAGATAGGCTTCGTCTTTATCGTAAGAGGAGAAATAAATATGGTCGTAGGTCTCTCCCGTCGGATTGGGAAAACTAAGCGAACAATATCCATTGTCTTGATACAAACCCACAATCCAGATTGCCGCCGGAGTGGAATTGTCAAATTTGGCACTCATCTGCTCTCCTACGGAAGTCCAATATTGGGGTGTAGGGAAGGTATTGTTGGGATAATTCCCAAGAAGACGAGAAGCGCGAAAACCGCTCATCAAAGATTGTGCATTTCCTGCTAATGACCACAAAACAATCCAAAATATAAGCCACGGCTTTTTCATATTATTTTATCTTATAATTTTAATTATATCCCTCATTTTCAATTTATTAACATCAATAGCAAAGCTAATTTTTTGAGCGTAGGTCAAATTTTTATCTGCCAGATATTCAGAATATGCAAGTGGAAAATACACTTCAAAAGTATCACGATAAAAGGAAATTTTCACTCCCGACTCATAAAAAATCTGCCGTGTAATCAGACAACCGCCTATGCTTTCCCCGTAGGCGAGATTAGCATACAGTTTCACAGGAAACTTAGAAGGGAGATCCAGTGTGAAATTTGCCGCAGCAAGAAAAGAACTTGTAATATTTTCGCCCAAAGTGAAATTTCCTTCTCCCTTGTAATACTGTCTGAGATTTTTGGAAGAGGCATCAGGATAGCGATTGAGATACCAATGGTCATAACGATAATCGCGCAACGCAGCTCCTCCCGCTAAGGAGAAATGATATTGTTGGACATTATGCTTTCTATACAGGAAAGTACCGAAAAACAACCTCATATTTAAGCCATATCTACCGAGATAGTGGACTTTGTATTCGCCTTCTATGCTTAGTTTTCCATAGGATTTGCCAAATTCAATACCGGTATGAAACCGGCGGGGATGAATCTGTTTGAAATATTCAAAATCATAGTCAATATTCAAAAAATGATGAATGTTCATAGCAAAATACTTGTCCGCATCAAAGGAGGGATTTTTTATGCTCGTCCAATAGACGGACAAGGTCGATTCATTGCCACTCTTGTCAGGATAGAAATACAATTTAGCACCCGACTTGAAGCCTACGTATCGTGATTTTCCCGAAATATCTCCGCTGAAACTCTTTGCGCCGAAGTGAAACTCTACTTCGTGTAATCTCGACTTGCTCAACATATAATGATAATTGACAGCCCCCGTTCCGGCAATGCTTTTGGAACCGAAAGCATACATCGGCAATAGATGAACTTCCAATTTGGGCAAAGGAACAAAAGCTTTGTTTATCCACAATCCGAGCATCATTCCATCTGCGGCATTATAGCCCATAATAGGAATAAAATTAAGATAGGTCTTGTCTGCGCTTTCCATAATATGATACATCGAAAGTCTGAGCGGTTTATATGCCGGAATTTTCTGTTGCGGAAAGACCGTGCTATTGCGTGGATAGAGGTCTGCAACAGCTTCATCGATGCTTATCATTTGCACTTTTGCAAGGTCTTTTATGTTCAGGAGTGTTTCTTTTTGTTTGGGCTTCACCCACATTGAATTGACATCGCCCCCGCGATAAACATCAATGTTTACCGGAGGCAAAAATTTTGAATTTTGTTTCAACAGAAATTTATCATCTTTTCGTTTTAGGCTATAGTCCGGACATTCGTTGGTTTTCAACAAATGCTCAAAAAACCAATCCCAATTTTCTTTTGTATGTTCTTCAAATATTTTTTTCAAATCTTCCGGATATGGATGTTTAAATTTCCATTTTTGATAATAGTCCTGCATTATTTCCGTAAATTTCTCCTCGCCCAGATAATCCATTGCATACCAGAAATATGAAGCGACCCTACCATAGACTCCAAGTACATATTCCATTTCCGAATACTGCTCCGATGAGAGCGAAAATCCTTGATGCAAATTACTTCTGCGGATGATCTTGTCCATCATATTCTGACCGGCTTGCAAGGAGACCTCATTTTTTGAATTTTTGCGGATTTTTGTTGTGTTTGCGGAGATTTTTTTTCGGGTAGCACGACTGTATCGCTGATCGCTGAAAGAATTGATTCCCTCATCCATCCAAGGATGTTCCCGTTCGTTGCTAGCGAGAATTCCATAAAACCAATTATGCCCTACTTCGTGGGCAATGACATTTTCCACACTGCGGGCAGACCCCATATCGGCGATCACGGTGATCGTCGGATATTCCATTCCTCCACCGGCGCTCAAAGGAGCATGTACGGCAGTGCATTGATCATAGGGATAATCACCATACCAAAGCGAATAATAATAGACTGCCTGATTGACATATTCTATCGCATCTTTCCAAAGACCGGCTTGCTTATTGGGATAATAGACCCAAGTCGTCACCGTTTTGCCGCTATGCGGAAGTTTTACTTGTCCTTGCAATACATGAAAACGTTTATCTGCAAACCAAGCGAAATCGTGAATATTTTTTTCTTTATACAACAAAGTCTTATACTTCCGGCTACTCGGCGGAAATGAATCATCATTGAGATCATAGTCTGCAATGGCTTCCGTGTCTTTCGCTTTGCGCAATAGAAAAGCCATTTCATTTTCGTTGAGCAGATTGCCGGTTGCCGCTACGACATAGTTTTGCGGCACGGAAATTTCCACTTCAAAACTCCCAAATTCGGAATAAAATTCTCCTTGATTCAAATAGGGCATTTCATGCCAACCATATCGATCATAAACCGCCGGTTTGGGATACCATTGTGTAATCTGGTAGGATTGCTTGTAAAATCCCAAACGTGAAAATTCCGCCGATGGAATCTTCACCCTGAAAGGTGTTTCAATCCTGATGGTCACACCGGGGAGCAAGGCTTCCCGCAAATACAAACGGCAAATGTCCTTTTTGTCGGAATAATAATCCCATACAACGGGAAGTCCATCTACCTTAAAATCCAAGGAATCGATAAAACCTCTTTTCTCCCGGGAGAGAAAGAGCACCGAAGAACCTCTAAATTGCGAACTATTAAGCAATTGTTTTGCCAAATCCGTATGATTATTAGCGTAAGCATTAGGCCAAAGGTGCATCCGGATACTCGTCAAAGTGTCCGGCGAATGGTTTGTATATTCTATGCTTTCATAAGCCAGCAGCATATTTCGCCGGTCATCCAAACGAACACGGATTTTGTAGTTTGCTTCTTGTTGAAAATAGTTTTTTTGTCCCCAGACGAACAAAGGAAAAATAAAAAATAGAAAAATAAGTCTTTTCATAAAGTATCTCGTATCTGTTTGCTATTCATACGTATTTTTTGCCATAAAGTTACATTCAATCATTTGCCCGTCAGAGGATTGGTGGAGTTTTTTTTAATTGACAATTGCAATCCTCATTATTTCAACCACTTATCCAAGAAAGCAAAAAACCTTCTTTGCCAGAGAATGCCATTTTGGGGATGAAGTACCCAGTGATTTTCATTGGGAAAATAGAGATATTCGGCGGGAATTCCACGCAAGATAGCTGCATTGAAAGCGGACATTCCTTGTGAGGCAACGATCCGATAATCTTTTTCGCTATGAATAATCAAAATCGGCGTATCCCATTGATCTACAAATTTATGAGGTGAATTGGCGAAGGTATTTTGAGCAATTTTATTGCCTTTGTCCCAATATGCACCCCCCATATCCCAATTGGCAAACCACATTTCTTCGGTTTCGAGATATTGCTGTTCGAGATTGAAAATTCCATCGTGGGCAATGAAGGCTTTGAAGCGTTTGTTATGATGTCCTGCCAACCAATATACCGAGAAGCCACCATAACTGGCACCTACCGCCCCGAGTCTGTTTTCGTCAATAAAACTTTCTTTCTTTAAGGAATCGATAGCACTAAAATAGTCTTTCATATTTTGTCCGCCATAGTCACCGCTAATCTGTTCATTCCAAGCCTGACCAAAACCGGGAAGTCCTCTTCGATTGGGAGCTACAATGATGTAATCGTTGGCTGCCATCATCTGAAAATTCCAGCGATAAGACCAGAACTGGCTTACCATACTCTGCGGACCACCTTGACAATACAACAAGGCAGGATATTTCTTGTCCGGATCAAAATGAGGAGGATAGATCACCCAAGTAAGCATCTTTTTGCCGTCGGTAGTATTGACCCAACGCGCTTCCACTCTTCCCATCTTCAATTGTTTGAGCAAATCATCATTCACAAAACTCATCTGAGTATCTTTGCCGTCTTTGATATTAACCGAAAAAATCTCGGTAGGCATAGACATCGATTGCCGCGTTGCGATCAAGCGGTCGCCGGCAAGTGCAATACTTCGATAATTGTGCACTCCTTCGGTAATCTTCCGGAATGTATTGGTTTTCAAAGTAAGTTCATAAATATCAAAACTGCCATGCCAGTCGCTAATAAAAAATATTTTGTTCCCGTCGTCGCTCCACCTAAGTCCATGAACATTTTGGTCAAAATTTGCCGTATAATCTTTCTTTTTGCCGGATTTCATATCCAAGACAAAAAGGCGGATTTTGTCCGATTCATACCCATCTCTTGCCATACTTTCCCAAGCCATCATTTTCCCGTCGGGAGAAAAAACAGGAGACATATCATAGCCCGGCATTCCTTGTGTAAGATTGTGCGTGGATTTTGCTGCAAGATCATAGAGATAGATGTCCGAATTGGTAGAAATGGAATAGGCTTTCCCTTTTAGTTTTTTGCACGTATAGGCAATGGCTTTACTGTCGGGAGTCCAAGCCAGCTCTTCCATTCCACCGAAGGGTTTTTGCGGACTGTCATAAGGCTGATCTTTCATAATATCGGTGGCTGTAGTAATCATCTCACCGGAATAATCAGCGACGAAGATATGACTATAAGAATCCACCCACGTATCCCAGTGGCGGTACATCAAATCATGCATAACACGCCCGGTGCTTTTGTCAAGGTCTGGATACAAATCTTGTACATTTGGATCTATCTTCACCTCTTTGGCAAATAGAATCTTGCTCCCGTCGGGAGAATATTGAAAACCGCTTATTCCACCGTCTATATCGGTAACTTGCCGGAACTTGCCTCCTTGTGGGTTCATTTCCCAGAGTTGCATACTTCCGGAAGAAGCACTCAGAAAACCAATTTTTTTGCCATCCGGTCGCCATAGTGCATTGTATTCGCCACCGACGGTCTTGGTAAGACGAAGCAGCTGTTGCGTAGCAAGATCCATCTTATACAAATCCCGGTTTCCTTTATCCTGCTCTTTACTGTAATAGGAAAGTCCGTAAATGATATTCTTCCCGTCCGGAGAGATTTGAACATCGCTCAATCTCCCGAATGACCATAAAATTTCCGGTGTCATCACATCACTTTCCGTTTTCAATGGCATTTTATCAATAATCTCTTGTGCAAAAATGTTGCTACCCAACAAGATAACCACAAATAGATAACAAATACGAGTCATAATTCAATATTTTTTAAATTTCTGCAAATATAGTAGAAAAAACCATATCGCAAAGCCACGGATAAACCAAGAAACAAACACAAGAGATTGCTATCCGAAAATCTGTTGGAAAGAGGGTGTATCCTACCCGAAAAACTAACCCAAAAGCCTCCCCGTTCATCATTACGAAACTTCAAAATATCCATTTTGCCGTAATTTATGAAATGAAACCGGGAAATATATTTTTCTAACAGCGAAATAGGAAATTTTAGTCCGTTAAAATTACCTGAAACCTTTGTAAAACATATGAGGCGGAGACAAAAATTATTGATAAAAAAATTTTTTGAAATAAAATAGCAAATCCCAAAACAATCCAAACACCCCAACATGTAATCCCGAATCGGAAAGACCATCTTCCTCTAAGGAAAACTTGAATCAGGGCGGAGATTTGTTCGTTTTCCGCTAAATAGGGTCTGCTGAAAAACTCTCAAATAGATGAAAAAGAATGAATTACGCAGATACATAAATAATAAAATGCAAGAGGAATCAGCGTTTTTTCCAAAAAGTCTTGCATTTATGAGCCTAGTCAAAAAAACAAGCAAGCTAAAAAATGAAGGCAATCTGTGATTTTCATCAAACCAACCCTAAATAAGGCTCCGGTTCGACCGGTCTTTTATTTTTTGCGAGGCATTTTTCCTGCCTGAAAACCATTAGCATTTTTCCAAAAAACCAGGCAACACACAAACCATCCATCAAACAATATTCTGTCACACAAATCTATCTTTTAGCCGGAGTGATGGGCAGAAATGTTTACAAAAATCACAAATAGAATCATTATCTGCTCAAAATAAAGAAAACAATAAACAAATGGACAAATAGAGAATCACCCTGTCCTATATCATTAACGACACCTCATATCCATCCCGAATCGCCTCTTGTGCTTTGCCGACCTGCTTGGCATCTCCGATAACAAAAACTTCTGCCGACTTATCCGGTTTCAGTGGATTGTATGATTTCATCCCTGCTGTCAAAATCACCTTATCAATGCCTCTAAGGATAAGTGTATTTTCTCCTTCGAGAGTCAATTCATCTCCACTTACATTTGTCAATTTATGGGACAAAAATATCTTTACATTTTTGGCTTTCAACTTCGCAAGAGTCATTTTCTTTTCGATCATTTCCATCCCTCTTGCTATCTCATCCAGCATTTCGATGATAATAACTTCGTTGTTGAGATCTACCATCTTACTCGCCATCTCAATGCCAATCAAACCTCCCCCTACAATTGCAATCTTTTGATTCTCAGGCAGTTCATCTTCCAATAAATAATCTGCCCAATAATATTTTTTCAAGCCCGGTATCGGCGGCACTACCGGAATAGCGCCTGTAGCTAAGACTATAGCATCATATTGTTGCAATTCGTCGAGAGAATGAATCTCTTGATGAAAAATATTTATTTTTCGTTTTTCAATCTCTGCTTGATAATAATCCAGAATATCTTTCAAGCTATCCTTTTTGGGAGGCAAATATGCGAGTTTGAACTGACCTCCAAGCGTATTTTTCTCAAATAATTTGACCTGATGCCCTCTTTGACTTAGCCGGATTGCGGCTTCCATTCCGGAAAGTCCGCCACCGACGACAGCTACTGATTTTTCTTTTTGTGCCTTCGGCAAAACAGGCAAGGCATTTAAACCGGGATTTACAACGCAACCCAATCCTTTACCGCTTTTGACTCCGCCAAGGCAACCTTCTGCGCAAGCCAAACAAGGGCGTATATTAGAGTCAAGTTGTCCGGTGACTTTCGCCACAAAATCCGGATCGGCTACCAAAGCACGACCTACCGCTATATAGTCG
>CAZLTF010000178.1:0-1715 GCA_964562195.1 uncultured Bacteroidales bacterium
AGTAGCAAAATATCCGACTTTTTTGGCAACAAATTTAATGACATCAAGATTGACTACGCCATCGAAGAGATCCCTCTCGGAACCGGAGGAGGCATCCTCAATGCTATGCAATACTGCCATTCGGACGAAGTCCTCATACTCAACGGAGACACCTACTTTGATCTAAACATAGAAGTTTTTTTGGAGCAACACACAAAATATGCAGCGGATATTAGCCTGGCATTGAGACAGATAGAAGATTGTTCAAGATATGGTTTTGTATCTATTGACAACAAATACCGCATCACACAATTCGGAGAGAAAAGAGATGGAATCAAAAATTGCCTTATCAATGGAGGCACATACATTATCAATCGCAATAAAATTCTGAGCCTGAACTTGCCTTCTCGATTTTCTTTGGAAAAGGATGTTTTCGAAAAACACCTCCACGACTTAAATATTTCCGGATTTCCTTTTGATGATTATTTTATCGATATCGGTATTCCTAATGATTATAAAAAAGCACAAAATGACTTTGCAAAATTTAATTATTAATCCTCGAACTGTACTCTTTGTCGATCGGGATGGTGTGATCAACCGGCGACTTCCGGGCACCTATGTCAAAAAAACAGAAGAGTTTGAATTTTTGGAAGGTGTGCTCGAAGCATTCAAGATTTTTGATCGTATTTTTTTCAAAATTTTTGTAGTCACCAATCAACAAGGAATCGGTAAAGGCTATATGACAGAGCAAGAGCTGACCAAAGTGCACCAACACCTGCTTACCAAGATACAACAATCCGGCGGCAGAATCGACCGCATCTATCATGCTCCCCAGCTTGCCACTCTCAACCCGCCAATGCGTAAGCCAAACACAGGAATGGCTCTCGCCGCCAAGCGGGATTTTCCCCACATCGATTTATCCAATGCGATTATGGTCGGAGACTCCAAGTCAGATATGCAATTTGGCAACAATGCCGGAATGCAAAATGTATTTATCCATCCACACCCCTTAACACACGACGACATCCCGTATATTCTGCATTTTGAACATCTGATTGATTTTGCTCGATTTATCAAACAAAACAAATATTCTTCCCAATTATGAATGCCAATCTAATCTTTGGAGTTTTTCTGGCTTACTCACTTCTTCTGGTAATCTTAGGTTACCTAACCTCACGAAAATCCAGCAACGAAACTTTTTTTACTGCCGGAAAAACATCCCCATGGTATGTTGTCTCCTACGGAATGATCGGAGCATCCCTTTCGGGAATCACCTTTATCTCCGTACCCGGAAATGTGCTTCATGCCAATTTCTCGTATCTCGTGATGGTTTTCGGCTATTTATTGGGATATCTGCTGATCGCATACATATTACTGCCTATATATTATAAACTTAACCTGAGTTCGATTTACACCTATCTTCATTCACGATTTGGATTTTACACCTATAAGACCGGGGCATCCTTCTTCTTGCTTTCCCGGGTCATCGGAGCATCATTTCGTATGTTTGTAGTTGTCAGCATATTACAAACATTTATCTTCAATCAATGGGGTGTTCCGTTTTGGGTAAGTTTGAGTTCATTCATCATCTTAATATGGCTTTACACCAATCGCGGAGGTATCAAGACCATCATTTGGACTGACACCCTTCAGACTACTTTCATGTTGGCTTCCGTAGGAATAACAATCTACCTCACCGCAAATCTATTAGACCTGTCTCTATCCGGGCTTTGGCA
>CAZLTF010000179.1:0-2935 GCA_964562195.1 uncultured Bacteroidales bacterium
TAGTTGATGGGTTGTAGAGAAATGCATTATAGCTTCCTGTGTGAGCTCCTGAGGGGTTGCTATTATGTCCTCCGTCTTGATAATCCCAGTCTTGTGTGTCGGTAACATATTCATTGGACCAACAGCTTGGAATATTTCCACTATTTTCAAAGCCTTCTGCCCAAGGGAAAGATGTAATCGTACAATTGGTTGCTGTGATATAATTATTTTTTACTTCATCATCAGAACCACTACCATTTGAAGCCGTCAGTGTAACAGAATAGTCGCCGGCTGCATCGAAAGTGACATGTGGATTTTGAGAAGAAGAACTTGTGCCATCGACATAAGTTACGGTAGTCGGACTAAAAGACCAAGACCAAGATGTAGGAGAATTTGTCGAAGCATCTGTGAAGACTACTGTTTGACCTACTCCGGGAGAGGTATTATCTGCAGAGAAGTTTGCTACAGGTGCACCGCCTGCCGATGATAATTCAAAAGCTGCAATTCGTGTTCCGTGACTTGAGCTGGTGACGTATTCACTGGTAAACCAGAAAGTATGATCATCGGGATCAATGGAAATATTACAATAGTCTCCCCATCGATTGTAGGAGTCTTGTGAATAGCTGCCGGATTGAATTGTAGTCTCGGCTATGTCAAGTGTATTATTAGCGGAAGCATTGGCAGAGGACGATTGTCCACAATATCTGATGCCGGGATGCATCGAACTGTTAGATACGGAATATCCGATGGCAATCTCTTTATCCCCGTTCATAGCAATACTCATATTCCAACGACTAATATTGTCGGGATTGTAGGTGCTTTGCTGACGGATAGACCAACCCGAACCTGTATTTTCAAGTTCATACCATCTCAAAGCGGCTTCCGAAGATGATTCTGCAATGGCATGCGCACAGACAAGTCGCTGACTTGAACCGAAATTTCGATATTGAGCTCTATACATCAAAATAGTAGATAATGCGTCCAATTTTTGACTTGTTCCACTCTGTGGAATATTATCCCAATCTCCGGTAAAATTACCGTCAAATGAATTTACACTTAGCGTTTGTGTTCGAGCGAAAGTAGAATTAGAAGGAGTCGTCCAATCGGCATTCAATTCAAAAATCCATAGCTCATCAGCCGGATTGCTTTGCCCGTCATCAGCGATGGTAATAAATTGTCCGGGAGTACCTGCCGGTGCCCAATCTCCATCATTATCCATCGGCAATATACAATGAAAATTATCAAAAGTAGAAGGTCTGTTAGGATTGTCAAATCCAATCATTTGCGGACTTGCTCCTCCGGCTATCATTACATCCCTTTCAAAAACATATACATCTTTTTTGCCGGAACCACTGGTGTTGGTAGCCATATAGTACCCATCTTCCCATATACCGAATTTCATATAATCGGGCTTATCATCAACATCATACGACCAAGAATACCAAGAACCGGTAGGATCGGATGTTTGTGAAACGGCAATCAACATATAGTCATTTGAACCGCATACTGAAAATTCAGAATAAAACCATTTGTTGGCTTTTTCATCCCACAAAACGATTGGATCTCCGTCATTACAACTAGCTCCGGGCAGAGAACTATTAAAA
Source organism: uncultured Bacteroidales bacterium (assembly GCA_964562195.1). GTDB lineage: Bacteria > Bacteroidota > Bacteroidia > Bacteroidales > S143-32 > S143-32. The sequence goes on from CAZLTF010000179.1 coordinate 1,584, forward strand.
ATGGTATTTAGATCCGATGGACCTGCTACCGTAGCCCCCGTACTTTTATCAAAAATTTGATAGGTAGAGTTTACGACTTGAAAGTAATAGGTGTCATTTACCGTTCCATTGCAATCCGGAGGATTAGAGCCCGAATTTTGCCCTGCATAATTGTGCAAAATGCCCTTTCCGGTAGAAAGTGTTCCCGGTTTAGTCTGCACATTCTTGTCAATAGGTCGATTGTTAAAATCAGGAGGTGTAATATCTGGATTCAAATATCGATCTTCTCTCTTATTAAAATCTACTTCTCCGGTTTGAAATGAGAAATCAGTCACTATCGGATTGTCTCTCAGAGGTCCGGTGATCTCAAAAGCAATAGGTGTCTTAATTACCTCGGGATGTACCACAGGACTATCCGTGGAACTTGATTTCTTTGTTTGGGGAAAAATTAGCATTGGAAGTACCAAAACTATCAATAATACGATTTTCTTCATAGTACATTTATTTAATTATTATTACTGCAAAGATACTGTTTTATTTGAATAATCGATATTTTATTAATATTTTTTATGTCTCTTAGTATCAGGTGTATAGCGATTAGTTTGTGCTGTTTCTTTTGTAAAATAGTGTATTTCTGCGCAAAAAAATGAATAATTCTGCCGGATATTTTGATTGTTATCATGATAACAAAATAGAGACAAAAACCCAAATCAGGAGAAAATACAAATTGTTATTGGGGAGGCTTATGAAAAAGGAAAGAGAATTGTTGTCTGTCAGAAGTTTGAAATTAGAATATTGTTGTTAATATATTTATTGTTAGCGGTTTATGTATTGCTATTATAGCGGTAAAAAAAATATAGACGAATTTTCTTTTTGATTTGTAAATGACACGCATTAATGTTTATCTTTGCAAAAATTTTTTGTAAGAATTAATGATAGAAAAAAGATGGAAAATATTGGATAAAGGAGAGGCTTCCAAGATAGCAAATCTTGCGGAAGTACTCAATGTAGATCGTGTAATTGCTCAGCTATTGATACAACGTGGCATTGAGACTTTTGATGAGGCAAAATCTTTTTTCAGACCATCTTTGGACAATCTCCATGATCCATTTCTTATGAAAGATATGGATTTGGCTGTTCGACGTATTGAAGAGGCAATCGCTAAGAACGAAAAAATCCTTATCTACGGAGATTATGATGTGGACGGGACTACTGCAGTAGCATTGGTATATACATTTCTCAATACTTTTTATCATAATATTGGTTATTATGTTCCGGATCGTTATGATGAAGGATATGGAATTTCTTACAAAAGTATTGATTATGCGGCAGAGCATGGTTTTTCTCTTGTTATTGCTCTGGATTGCGGAATC
>CAZLTF010000180.1:0-2063 GCA_964562195.1 uncultured Bacteroidales bacterium
AAGCCTTTTTCTTAAAAATATTGCGAGCGGCAAAATTATTAAACGAAACGCCAAGAGTACCGATCACGTGTCCATATCCCCATCCACCGGATAGTTCAATCTGGTCGGAAGATGTTTCTTCCACACTATAATTGAGATCGACGGTTCCGTCAGAGGGATTTGGATTTACTTCGGGGGCTATTCTTTCTTGGTTAAAATAACCTAATTGGGAAAGCTCTCTTGTGGTTCGAATCAGATTACTTCTGGAAAACAAATCTCCGGGTCTGGTTCTTATTTCCCTGAAAATGACGTGATCCATTGTCCGGGTATTTCCGCTTACGGTGACTTTATTGATCGTTGCTTGTTTGCCTTCATAAATTCTAACTTCCAGATCAATGGAATCGCCTTCTACATTGACTTCTACCGGATTGGCTTGAAAGAAGAGATAACCGTCATTCATATACAGGGATGACACATCATCCTCATTTTGGTTGTAAGTGAGGTTGTTGGTAAGACTTTCCCAATTGTATAAATCACCTTTATGTATGCGGAGCACCCTGCTCAATTGTTCTTCGGTGTATTTTGTATTACCGATCCAATTTATGTCTCTGAAGAAATATTTATTTCCTTCATTGATATTCAAGTAGATTTCGACACCGTTTTTATTTTTTACGATAGAGTCTTTGAGAATAGTCGCATCGCGAAAGCCAAAAGAGTTGTACTTGTTAATCAAAGCTACTTTATCTTCTTCATATTTATCTTTCAGAAACTTAGAAGGTTTAAAGATACGCAGCTTCACTCGATTATTGAAGTATTCCCATGTGTCATCTTTCAATTTATCATAATCAAACAAAACAATATCTTTTGAAGCTTTAAACAACAATTTTTCAAAGCCATTGAAGGGGTCGAAATATCCTTTTTCTTTTGTTTCTTTCAAAAATTGTTTAATTCGGTAATCGGAGAAATCCGTGTTCCCGTCAATATGAATTTTATTGATTCGTACTCGTTTATTCTTTTTTATATCAAAAAGCAATCTGACATAGTTTTTGTGACTTGTATCCGGAATTTGGACAATTTTTACCGAAACATTCAAGAATCCTTTTCCGATAAAATAGTCCTTTATGGTCGTTTTGGTTGTAGTAAGAAGATTTTCGGTTACCACGTCTCCCCTTTTGATATCGATCTCATCTCTTACATTGTCGGCTTCTCCTTTTCTGATTCCTTTGAATGAAAATAAAGCCAAGCGTGGTCGTTCTTTGAGATTTATTTCTAAGAAAATAGTTTCATCTTCGACTTTGGTAACGTATATGGCAACATCATCAAAGAGACCTTGTTTCCACAAATTTTTGACGGCATTTGAGATAAGCTCACTCGGGAGAGTAATACGATCTCCTACCGAAAGTCCCGATATGAGTTTAATGGCATTTTTATCAAGATGTTTGATCCCTGTGACCGTGATTCCTCCGATCAGAAACTCTTTGGGAGCAAGGTAATCCAATTCGATGAGTTCATCTCCGATGGAGACTTCTCCTTGTCCATAAGCTGGAGTTATCAAGGCAAAACTCGATATGAGCAACCATAAAAATAAAACAGATTTGTTGTTGTATCTTTTTTTACGCTCTTTTTGCATAGTAATATTTTTCATCGGTTTTTTATCTTACAATTGTTCACTTGTTTTACCAAATCTTCTTTCTCTATTTTGATAGTCATAAATGTTTTCATAAAGGTCTTCTGTCGAATAATCAGGCCAAAGCTTAGGGGAGAAAACAAATTCCGCATACGCCAGTTGCCATAATAAATAATTGCTCAATCGCTGTTCTCCGCTAGTTCTTATCATAAGTTCAGGATCGGGAATTCCATTAGTCGTAAGGTGTTGGTCAATGGTTTTTTCACTAATTTCTTCGATTTTCAGACTTCCATCTTTGACTTTTGCAGCGATATTTCTAAGGGCTTCGGTGATTTCCCATTTTGAGCTATAGCTCAATGCCAAATTGAGCTGCATACGATCGTGATGTTGAGTTTCTTCTATTGCTTTTTGAAGTTCCTTTCTGGTTTTGGAAACTTTTCCGTGAAAAAGTAAAATC
>CAZLTF010000181.1:0-14941 GCA_964562195.1 uncultured Bacteroidales bacterium
CTTCCAATGAAGAGCCGGGGTATGAATATAAAAGTTTTATTGAAGATGTAGTTTTGTTTCTTAAAGAGAAGGGAGCTGTACTGTTACCTAAATATGAGTTGCTCAGAGCGAACAACAATAAAAGCTTTATGGAATTGTACAAAGTAGCTATTCTTGAAGGGACAGAGTTTCTTCAAGCTAGAGTATATGGCTGCCTTGAAGATCTGCTTTCACAAATAGATAAGATTACGTATCCAATAGTCTTCAAACTATCCGGAGGATCAATGAGTTCAGGTGTAGCTTTAGCCAAAAATAAAGCTGAGTTATTGGATTTGGTAAAAAAAAATGCTAAAACAAGTAGTCTGAAATTGCGGGTTAAAGAGATGATACGCCATCGGAAATATTTGGGCTATGTAAAGAATAGTTACTACCAGAAAAAATTTATTCTTCAACCCTATATTCCTAATCTGGAAAATGATTGGAAGGTGTTGATCTTTGGAGAAAAAGTGTATATTCTTAGAAGAGGTGTGAGAAAAAATGATTTTAGAGCAAGTGGTAGTCATGTAGGTTACAAAGCTGGCTCAAATTCCGGATTTCCTATAGATCACTTAGACAGATTAATTGAATTGAAAAATAAAATAGGATTACCAAATATTTCTATTGATTATGCTTTTGATGGGGAAAAAGGATATATAATCGAATTTCAAGGAATATATTTTGGACTATCTACACATAACTATAGTGATGATTATTATGAAAAGGTGGATGGAAAATGGGAAATTAAAGCCAATACTCTAAGTAAAGATGAGTTGTTTGTCTATAGCGTAATTCATCATCTGGGAGAATAGAAGAATTCATAAATGTTTGAATTGAAATAGAAAGCATTGTGAAAAAGGACTTAACTGTTTTATTTGTTGCAAGAGAAGGAAGTAAGGGTTTTTTTAAACCGGTTGTTCAGAATCAACTTTCTTCCTTGATGGAGAATGAAAAAAAAATTAGGTTTATATCTTTTGCAATCAGGGGAAAAGGGATGAAAGCTTATTTTTTTTCTATTTTGCCACTTCTGAAATTGCTTAGAAAAGAAAAACCTAATCTTGTGCATGCACATTATAGTTTTTCCGGAATTATAGCTTCTCTTGTAGCTTTTCGAACCCCAGTTATTGTGAGTTTGATGGGTAGTGATATTGAAGCTAAAAATATATCAAGACTATTGATATTGTTATTTTCAAAGTTTAGTTGGAAAGCAACAATCGTAAAATCAAATAGTTTAAAGGAGAAGATGGGACTTGAAGGTCTTTGGGTTATCCCAAATGGTGTAGATGTTAATAGGTTTTTGCCGAGAGATCAAGAACAATGTAAAGATAAGTTGGGGTGGGATAAGTCGAAACAGCAGTTGTTGTTTTTAGCAGACCCCAATAGGAGGGAGAAAAATTTTATACTGACTCAAGCTGCATATAAATATCTCAACAATTCCAATGTGGAACTTAAAGTAATATATGATGTTGAATCGTCTAAAATCCCGACTTATCTAAATGCTGCAGATGTGGTTTTACTTAGTAGTTTATGGGAAGGTAGCCCTAACATTATTAAGGAGGCTTTGTCATGTAATCGCCCAATAGTATCCACTAATGTTGGAGATGTTTCTCATCTTATTGCCGGTGTTGATGGGTGTTTCATTTCTTCGTCAAATGCAAACGATTTTGCAGATAAGGTTGTTCAGGCATTGAGATTTCAACATGTTAAGGGAAGAGAAAGGATATATGCCTTAGGTTATGATAGTAATAGTATTTCAGATTTAATAAAAGGTTTGTATGTCCAATTTGCAAAATAGAAGAGGTGCAATAATAATAGAAGGTCATGTGCAAGGACTTGCGAATACAAGAGCTCTTGGAGAAGCGGGTATCCCGGTTGTGGTAGTTGATAAAGAAGAATGTGTAGCTTCTTCTTCCAAATATTGTAATAACTTTTTTCTCTCACCGGATTTTTTAACAGATGAATTTATTGATTTTTTGATTGATTTAGCTCAAAATAAGGACTTGTTTGGATGGACTTTGATCCCATCCAATGACCATGCGGTTTTTAATATCTCTAAGAATATTAATATTATTAAGAAATATTTTAAAACAACAATTCCGGATTTGGACATTATCGGTCTTATTTATGATAAATCAATGTTGCTTAAACTGGCAGAGAAAATTAAAATACCAATCCCTAAGACAATTTATTTTGAAGATGCAGAAAATATAAGTGATTGTCAATTAGAATATCCACTTCTTACCAAAGGGAGAACAGGTTTAAGTTTTTATCAAAAAATGAAAAAAAAAGCACTTCTTGCTGACGACAAAGAGAAACTTTCTATCCAGTTAAGAGAGATTGCAGAAAAAATGCCTTTGAATCAAACTTTTACGCAAGAGTTAATCCCTTTTGATGGAACTAATAAAACTATTTCATTAGCCGCCTTTTGTATTGATGGAGAAATAAAAACATACTGGATGGGAGTAAAATTGCGTGAGCACCCTATTCAGTTTGGCACTGCAACTTTTACAGAAAGTGTCCACATTGAGGATTGTTTGCAACACTCTAAAAAGATTTTAAAAAAATTAAATTATTCTGGAGTTTGTGAGGTCGAGTTTCTCCAAGATCCTAGAGATCAACAGTATAAATTGATAGAAATAAATGCAAGAACATGGCTTTGGGTTGGACATGCAATAGCGTCAGGGATTAATTTTCCACTTTATATTCACCAATATGTAAATCAAATTGAAATAGAGTATCCCAAAATGTATAAACAAGGTTTGAAATGGAAAAATCCGATCACAGATCTAGTGTATTCTTTTATTGCTATAATAAAAGGTGATATGAAACTGAGGAATTATCTAAAAAATAATCAAGGAGAGGTGGTTAGTGCTTTATGGGATAGCAAAGATAAGAAGCCTTTCTTTATTTATATAAAAATGATATTTAAATTTCTAAAAAATCGATAATGAAAATTTGGTTTGATATAACAAATACTCCACAAGTTCACTTCCTTTTGGGTGTAAAATCTATGCTAGAGCAAAATAATAATTTTATTTTCTCAGCTAGAGAATTTTCGGAGACGGCTAAACTTCTTGAAAAAAATATAAATCATCCCTTCGTCACTATTGGTGGTCACTATGGCAAAAGTTATGTCAAAAAGGTTTTGGGTTTATTTTATCGTTTCCTAAAAGTTTATCAGCAGAAGATTGATTTTGATATTTCCATCTCTAATGGAAGTGAAAATGCAATCTGGACTGCTAAGTTAAGGGGTAAAAAGTCAATTGCTTTCGGAGATAATGATACTGCAAGGCAATGGACTTATGGTTATTTTGTCGATTTTGCTTTTTTCCCAAATGCAATAAGTAGAGAACTGTTAAATAAACAAGGGTTAAAGGACTCTAAATTATTTTTGTATGATGGCTATAAGGAAGATATTTATTTGGCTAATTATAAGCCGGATAAAGATTTTCTCAACCAACTCCCTTTTGATAAATATGTAGTGGTAAGACCAGAGAATATTATGGCTAACTATATCAGAAATGGAGAGGTGCAAAGTATAACTCCTGACTTATTAAAAAATTTGAATAAAGCGGGAATTAATATATTGTATCTGCCCCGTTATGATTTTGATAAAGATTATGCAAAAGAATTAAAGAATATTTATATTCCGAATACACCTATTAATGGTCTTGATGCTGCATTTTACTCGGATGCTGTTTTGACAGGAGCAGGTACTTTTGCTAGAGAAGCAGCTTGTTTAGGTGTACCGTCAGTTTCGTTTTTTGCAGGGAAAAATCTTTTGGCAGTAGATAAAAAAATGATTACAGACAAACAAATGTATTTTTCAAGAGATCCAAAGGAAATTGTTAAATATACTGTAAATTCACATAAATCTGAGCCAAATAGAAGTCGTTCGATAGCGGTTTATCAGCAAGTTAAGGAAAAACTTGAAGAAGTTATAAGTAAATTTTAATATTTAGAAGATCTATATAACAAATGAAAATATTATCCATAGTAGGAGCAAGACCAAATTTTATGAAAATTGCACCATTTATTAAAGCAATTAATGACTATAATATTCAGAAGGAGCAGTCCATTGAGCACGTTCTTGTTCATACAGGACAGCATTATGATAAAAATATGTCTGCCACCTTCTTTGAAGCATTACAAATACCTTTCCCTGATATTAATCTCGAGATAGGCTCTGGATCCCATGCTGAGCAAGTGGGTAAAACCATGATTGCACTTGAGAAAGTATTTATAGAGCAAAAACCTGATTGGGTTGTGGTGGTCGGTGATGTTAATGCTACATTAGCAGGTTCTGTATCAGCTAAAAAGTTACATATAAAAGTGGCACATATTGAGGCAGGGCTTAGATCTCGCGATGAGAAAATGCCAGAAGAGATTAATCGATTGGTAACCGATAGACTTTCAGACTTATTACTTACTCCTGATAAAATGGCATCCCAGAATTTAAGAGATGAAGGGGTCCCTGATAATAAGATTTCTTTTGTTGGAAATATCATGATTGATACTTTAGAGAGAAACCGTCAACAAGCTAAAAAATTAAAGATAGAGGATATTGTTAAAAATAATTCTTTGGTAGAAATAAATAGCCGCAAGTTTGATGCATTTGCCCTTCTGACGATGCATAGACCATCTAATGTTGACAAAAAAGAGATATTAGAGCCTATTATTGACTTCCTGCTGAATGAAGTGAGTGAAGATCAAGATCTTTTTTGGCCAATTCACCCTAGAACAAAGGCAAAGCTTCAAGAATTCGGATTATGGGAGAAGGTAAGGGACTGTAAAAATTTATTTTTGCTATCTCCACTTGGGTATCATGAGATGTTGAAATTAAATATGAGTGCTAAAATAGTTTTGACTGATAGTGGTGGACTACAAGAAGAGTGTACAGTCCTTGGAACACCCTGTTTGACTTTGAGATGGAATACTGAGCGTCCAATTACACTACGAGAGTATGGCGGGGCAAGTGTATTGGTGGGGAATGATATTAATATAATCAAAAAAGAATATCGTTCAATTAACCTTGAACGAAAACCTGATAGGCCTGAATTGTGGGATGGTGAGACTGCTTATAGGATTGTAAAAAGTATTATTAGTCACACTTAAAGTTTACTGTGAAAATACTTTTCGACATAGGTCACCCCGCACATGTACACTTGTTCAAACATGTGATAAGACAATTAAAAAGTCTTAATCATCAGGTTTATGTCATTGCGAAAGACCAATTAGCAATAACGGCCTTATTAGATAATTACAAAATTGAATATACTGTAATTGCAAAGAAGGAAACGAATCTCATTGCAAAGGTCTTTTCTTATTTTAATGTAATATTGCAAACGTTTGTTTTTGTTAGGAAATATAAGATTGATATTGGTTTGGGAGTGAGCATGAGTCTTCCATTGGTAGGAAAGCTTACATCAATGAAAACCATCTCTCTGGATGATGACGACCAAAAACAAACGCCAATTTTTGCTTTTTTTGCCAATATGGCTGATGTGGTTCTGACACCGGATACTTTGGCTTTTGAAAAAAGAAACAAAAGACATATAACACATCCTTCTTATCATGAGTTGGCTTATCTGCATCCGGACAGGTTTACGCCGGACGAGAATGTTTTGCGCAAACTCCAAATAAAGGAAGATGAAAGATTTTTTATCCTCCGGTTTAATTCTTTTACGGCTCACCATGACCTTAACAAACAAGGATTAACCTATAAACAAAAACTACAGTTGGTGGAGATTCTAAAAAAACGAGGGAAGGTTTTTATTTCTACCGAAGATATTGATGTTAATTTTGAAAAATACAGACTGCCATTAGAGGCGGAAGAGATACATTCGGCTATGTATTATGCTATGATGTTTGTAGGAGATAGTCAGACCATGACTTCGGAGGCGGCTGTGCTTGGCACACCTGCATTAAAATGCAATTCGTTTGCCGGCAAACTTTCTATTCCTAATGAATTGGAGGAGAAATATGGCTTGTGTTATGCTTATCAAGCTGATGATTTTGATAAAATGATTGGACAGATCAAAGTACTATTGGACAGAGATAATTTGAAAGAAGAGTGGTCAAATAAAAGAGATAGAATGTTGAATGAAAGAATGGATCTTTCCTCATTTTTGCTTCAATCTATTAACATTAAAGGAGGTTTAATCTTTCCACAATAATTATGGATTTCACAATAAAAAAATACAAGCAACTCCTATCAGCTTTGAAAGATAATAATTATCAATTTCAAACTTTTGAACAATACATAGATTCTCCTGCTGAGAAGGTGGTTATTCTCCGGCATGATGTGGATGCTAAAAATCTGAACTCATTGCAATTTGCCAAAATTCAGAATGAGCTTGGTGTGAAGGCTTCATATTATTTCCGGATGGTTAAGGGCAGTTATGACGAGGGCATTATGAAAGAGATAAAGAATCTGGGACACGAAATAGGTTATCATTACGAAGATATGGATTTTGCAAAAAAGGATGTAGGAGGAAACCCAAAAGAAGAAGATTTGTATGAGAAAGCTTTCAAAATTTTTAAGAGAAATCTCGAAATAATACGAAAGATTTATCCTGTGAAAACAATCTGTATGCATGGAAGTCCTTTGTCTAAGTTTGACAACAAAGCCCTTTGGAAAAAATATGACTATAAATCCCTCGGGATAACCGGAGAGCCTTATTATGATATTGATTTTGATAAGGTGTTTTATATCACGGATACCGGAAGACGTTGGGATGGAGACAAGGTTAGTATTAGAGACAGAGTGAATTCAAATACTTTTTTAGACTATAGATTTCATTCAACAGATGAAATTATTGGGTCACTGAAATCCAATAATTTTCCGGACAAAGTGATGATGACTTTTCATCCTCAACGATGGAATGACTCATTATTTGATTGGTCGAAGGAATTGCTAATGCAAAATATAAAAAATGTAGTTAAAAGTATTCTTTTGAGAAGAAAATAATCTCGAATTATCCTTCAAAATCTTGACTGTTGTCGGCTATTGTACTCGTAGTATCGAAGAATTTTGCTATCACATAATGAGAGTTGTTGCGGTACACCGGTTTGTTTATCAACAATCGATTGTAAAGGTGTTCACGTGTTGGCTGCACCCGGCTCGTTATTTTCTTTGTCATCATATATTTATCGTTTGTGTTTGAAACCGTTATTTTCATTTCAAACACTTCGCAAGCCTTTTGACTTTGTTTGTTCCGGTATTTCGACTATGCTCAGTGCGTTGCAATACATCGCAATAAATATCCCGGACTTAAGGTCTTTTCCCAAAGCACTAACGATAAAAAAGTTGTTTTTGTGCCGGATACTAATTAGTAATTGTTTAACGGATTTTACAAAAAAATAGTTTTGAGTAGAAAATTGCAAATTAAGACACAGATTGATGAGATCAGTCTTCACCAATGGGATCGTTTTGTCTTAAACAATTCTGATGGTAGTATTTATCAGATGTCTGATATGTATAGTTTTTTTGAAAATGCAAAAAACTTTTACCCTCACATATTTGTCGTATATGACAATGAGGAAATCGTTGGCGTGTTGTTGGCTGTTGTGATACGCGAATTTGGGGGTATGCTGGGATACTTCTCCTCCCGGACGGTTATTTATGGAGGTCCTATACTCAAAGACGGAGACAATAAACGTGAAGTATTGAAGCTTTTGTTAGACAAATTGATTGACAAATTGCAAAAGAAATCGGTATTTGTGCAGTTTCGGAATTTTAAGGCTTGGGAATCTTACAAAGATGTATTTGAAGATGCTGGTTTTGAATTTTTTGACAGGTTAAATTTTTTAGTTGATCTGGAGAGCAGAGAAAAGACCTGGCGAGGAATCAGCGAAAGTAAAAGACGCCAGATCCGGAAGGCTTTGCGTTCGGGGGCTAAGATTATTGAGCCTCAGAGCATTGATCAGATGAAAGCATTTTACGATATTTTATTCAAACTTTATAGATACAAAGTGAAGAAACCTTTGCCAAAATGGTCTTTTTTTGAAAGTTTCTACACCATGAGTAAAGAGAATAAATTGGGGATTATCAGGCTTGTGGAGTATGAGGATAAAATAATCGGTGGGATTGTGTCTCCGGTTTTTGCCGGACAGACGATCTATGAATGGTATATTTGCGGATTGGATTATGAATATAAACACCTTCATCCTAGTACACTGGCTACTTGGGCGGCTATTGATTATGCAATTGAAAATGGTATCAAGACTTTTGATTTTATGGGAGTTGGTGTGCCTGATAGAGATTATGGTGTACGGGAGTTTAAGGCAAAATTTGGGGGTGAGCTGACAAATTACGGTAGATTCGGACGAATCAACAATCGTTTTATCTATTCTATTACGGAGATAGGATTTAATTTCTTGGCTCTTTTGAAAAAAATATAAAAAAACGCATTATGACGGCTTTATCGAAGAAAAGATTTGTTTTTATCCTTTTTGATATATTGATAGTTACTTTGACGTTTCTATTTTTTATTTGGATAAAACCTGCTTCATTAAGAATATATCTGCCAAATTATTTGCAACCTTTTTTGATTTTCTTAGGGATATGGGTTGTTGTTTATGTTCTTCTTGAAAAATTTAAAATCAAGTTGATAAAAAAGGAGAGAGATGTATTTGCACCGGTTTTGATTGCAAATATTACGATTGTTATCATTTCTTATCTTTTGATGTATTATTATCACTTGTTTAATTATTCGAGAATGATTGTCTATGGGACGATTTTGGTTTCCACTATTCTGGAATTAATACTTGGGGTTACCCATTTCTATTATAAAAAGCCAACGGATATTGAGGAATTTGAGGATGATGATAGAAAAAAATTACAAGTTGTCCCGGATTATTCGCAGGAGCTTGTGGGGAGTGAGGATTTTGATGAAAGAAGAAAAACAATCAGAGATAGTGTCCGGAAAGAGATTGGTGTTGAGGCTTCCGCTTATCTGGAGAAATATATGGATATTGGCAATCCTAAAGTCCTTATTCTTTCGACTACTACGCTTTCAAATATTGAAAGAATAGAGGCAGGGAAAAGAATAGCTTTGATAAATCTAAGAAGAATCAATGATATCAAAAGAATCAATAAGTTTTTTATAGAGATCAACAATAAGCTGCCGGACGGGGGCTTGTTTGTAGGCAACGTGGAGACTTATGTGGCAAGATATCACAGGATTATGAAGAAATTTCCCAAAGGGCTAAATAAATTTTATTATTATTTTATCGATTTCCCACTAAGGCGTGTAGCTCCCAAAATTCCGCTTGTCAAAAGTGTATATTTTTTTCTAACACAAGGTAGAGACAGGGTGCTTTCCAAAGCCGAGACTTTGGGACGTCTTTATTCATGTGGTTTTGAAGTCGAGGATGAACAGTTGATAGGAGATCGTTTGTTTTTTGTAGTGAAAAAAATTCGTGAGCCTTTTGATGATAAAAATCCGACATACGGTCCCTTTATCCGCTTGAAGCGTTATGGCAAAGGAGGTAAAATGATTGGTGTATATAAATTTAGAACGATGCATCCTTACTCCGAATATTTACAGGCTTATGTGCATAAGATGAATAGTCTGCAAGAGGGAGGAAAGTTTAAAAATGATTTTAGGGTGCACACCGTAGGAAAATATATGAGAAAATTGTGGATTGATGAGCTTCCTATGTTTATTAATGTTTTCAAAGGGGAAATGAAGATTGTAGGGATAAGACCTTTGAGTAAGCATTATTTTAGTCTTTATACTAAGGAAATGCAGGAAAGACGTTTGAAGTACAAACCCGGATTGGTGCCTCCGTTTTATGTGGATATGCCCAAAACGCTGGATGAGATCATGGCTTCCGAAAAAAAATATTTTGATGCCTATGATAAACATCCCTTTTTGACGGATATTAAATATTTTTACAAAGCTTTTTACAATATTATTATCAAAAAAGCTCGTAGCAATTAGAACTTGGCAATTATGAAAAAAAACTTGCTGTTTATTCTATTCACATATATTGTTTGGTGTTCAAGTCTGAATGCACAAGTAGTATATCAGGATATCTCCAGAGAGTCCATATATCAACTTCTGGATGAACTTGCCAACGATAAGGTGATTGAAATTAACTCTGTAGTCAAACCTTATAGCCGGAAGTTTATTTATGAACAATTGTTGCTTGCAAAGAAGGATAATAGTCTGTCTAAGAGGCAGATGCAAGAGGTAGATTTTTTTCTGTCGGATTATTCGATAGGCTTCTCTTCTCGCTTGCCTCAATCAAAACCTGACATTGATCTGATCAAAAAACCGGAAGTTGCAATGTCTCTTAGTCCTGTCGGAATTCATTATCACAAAGATGATTTTACATTTAGTATTCGTCCTTTGTGGGGAGTAAAATACTTCACCAAAAGAGAACAACGTATTTTTCATCGCTGGGGTGGTTTGGATGCTTTTGCTACTATTGGTGAGCATTGGGGATTTTATTCCAGCTTGAGAGATAACAATCTGAGTGAACTTTTTATTCAAACGGATCATTTCAATCTATATCAAGGAGGAGTGTACAAAGTTTGGAAAAATAAATCCGGAGGATATGGCGGAGATTTTAGTGAGGCAAGAGGAGGCGTTACTTATTCCAATAAGTGGGGGAGTATTGGCATTGTCAAAGATTATCTCGAGTGGGGTGATAATTATCACGGTAGCAATATTTTATCCGCAAAAGCACCTTCTTTTGCTCAGTTGAAAATTCATCTGAAACCGGTATCATGGTTTGAATTTAATTATTCTCATGCTTCGTTGATTTCGCAGGTCGTAGATAGTAGCCGGTCATATTTCAATCACTATCCGGCGGGAAGTATTTATCGCCCTGTCTTTCGCCCCAAATTCATGGCAGCCAATATGTTTACCCTAAAACCATTCAAAGGTTTGTCTTTCTCCTTTGGAAATTCAATCGTGTATAGTGATAAAAATTTTCAATTGGCATACCTTATTCCGGTAATGTTTTTTAAGTCAATAGATCACACTATTAATGCCAATATTGACAATGAGAATTCTCAATTATTTTTTAATCTCAGTTCAAGGCAGATAAAACATATTCATCTGTACGCTTCTTTGTTTGTTGATGAATTTAAGATTAGCCGAATTAGCAAAGATGATGAACACAATTTTTGGAGTGAAAAGATAGGTGTGAGAATATCAAACTTAGGTCTGAAGAATTATTCTTTGACATTTGAGTTTACCAAAACGATGCCCATCGTTTATCAGCATCGAGTTCCTTCTTTGACTTTTGCTTCAAACAGGTTTTCACTCGGGCACTTCTTGGGGCAGAACTCACGTGATTTTTATTTTGAGGCTACCGCCAAACCTGTGCGGGGTTTGTACCTAAAAGCATATTATGTATGGTCGCAACATGGAGAGGATTATTCGTATATATTGGATAGCAATCTTACACGGAGACCATTTATGGAAAAAGTGATGTGGGAAGAAAAAACGATGGCTTTTTCCGCTCGTTATGAGGTGCTGAATAACGTATTTGTGTATGCCGAATACAGACTTTCTGATATTCACGGAGATTCCTCTTCCGTAGAACGCCACACAGCCGGATTTTTCAGGGGGAAAAATAACATTGTCAGCTTTGGATTTAATATGGGGTTTTAAATTTTCCTTGTGTTTTTGTCTGTTAAGTCCGGATAGATGTCATTTGCTATTTTTTCTTCAGTTTTGATTTGTCACGATTGTCTTTCCGTTTAAACCTTTGAGTGGGTTTGTGGTCGTGACGATTGTTGTTTTTGTTTATCTTTTTGCTTCCTTGATAGAGGTCATAACGAGAGAAGAGACTTTCCAATTGTCCGTTTAATACAGGATACTTTTTTGTTGGACGGAGTCCTACAAATTTCAATCCGTTGAGATCGCCGCTAATAATCCAAGCCTGCCAATTAAGATATTTTTGTTTTAAAGTATCTCCTATCATACGATAAAATTCCTTAGGTCGTTCCAGACCTATCCTTTCACCATAGGGCGGGTTGGTTATGATTTGTCCTTTTTCCTCAGGTGCTTTGCTGTCTTCAAAAAACATCGTTTTTGTTTGGATGAAATCCGTCAATCCTGCATTTTCAATATTCTCTTGCGTTTTTTGAATAGCGATACCGGATTTATCCCATGCGTAGATATTGGGAATTTTTCGTTCAAAATCCGGTTTATACTCTTCTTTTATTTCCTTCCAAAGTTGTTTGTCATAGTTTCTCCAATGACGAAATGCGAAGTCATTCCGGTAATATCCCGCCGGTATTTTCAAAGCATATAGCGCTGCTTCGATAGCAATGGTCCCTGCTCCACACATAGGGTCCAAAAATGCTTCATGCTTATCCCAATGACTCATTTGTATCAATCCTGCCGCCAATACTTCATTGATGGGAGCAATGCCTACGGTTTTTCGGTAGCCTCTGCGGTAGAGTGGCGCACCGGAACTATCCATAGACAGGGTCGCTTTATTTTTGAAAAGTCTAATATTGATGAGAACCTCAGGATTGCGAGCATCGACATTGGGACGTTTGCCGTATTTCTCCCTGAAACGATCGGCAATCGCATCTTTAGTTTTGAGAGCAACATATTGTGAATGAGTGAGATTGGATTGGTTTGTAATGCCATCCACTGCAAAAGTCGTTCGTGTAGAGAAATGCTCTTCCCAAGGAATCCGGGCAACACCATCGTAGAGCTCTTGCTCGTTGCGAGCATCAAAAACAGCCAAGGTTTTCAATACTCTTAAGCTGATCCGACTCAAATAGTTGATCTTATACATCAAACGCAGATCTCCGTCAAATGATACCGCACGCTTGATGATTTTCGTGTTTCTTGCCCCGATACGTTGCAACTCTTGATCCAAAATTCCCTCCAAGCCCTCAAAAGTTTTCGCTACCAATCTGTCTTTTATAAATTCTATCATCCAATATTTTTTAAAATTCATTGAGTTTGTAAAATTAATTTAATTAACTTTGCAAAATAAAAAAACAATGAGAGAAAAAAATTCATTATTGTCAAAAATAAAGTCCTTAATTTTGAAGGTGTAAAACAAAACAAATATTTATATATTATGAAAAGACTCGGATTATTATTAGCTATGATACTACTCATCGGTAGTCAATCTTTGGATGCACAAGTAAAAGCTTTTCGCTTTGGATTCAGTATTGCTCCCACAGTAAGTTGGATGAATTCAAATACGGAGAATTATGAATCTTCCGGCTCGTCCGGTGCTTTTTCGTGGGGATTTATCAGCGATATCGCCTTGACCGACAATTATTTTATCAAAACAGGTATCGGTATGGATTTTTTAGGTGGAAACCTGGATTTTGATGAGAATTATACATATTCCCCGCAAGGAATGCAAGACACTACCATTTTTGCTTCTGTCGAGAGACATTTTTCAACCAAATATCTTGAAATTCCATTGCTCATAAAAATGAAAACCAACCAGTTTGGTAATTTGGCTTATTTTGGTGAATTTGGTCTGGAAACAGGATTTCGCTTGTCTGCAAAAGCAACGGATAGAGTGAATAATGATTTTGATTATACTAAAAATCTGGTCGAAGAGAAAGAAATTAACTTTTTCAAAGAGTCTCTGGTGTTCGCCGCCGGAGTAGAATATTCTATTGATGAATCTACTTCTTTGATTGGAGGATTGAGATTCAATAATGGTTTCACCAATGTATTAAAAGGTGATAATAATATCTCACAAAAAGAAAAAAATGCAATGTTTCTTTCCTTTCAATTTACGGTTGGCGTAATGTTTTAGGAAGATTTTATCTCTTATACGTTTGATAATAATAGAATAAATATAGAGGTTAATAAAAAATACTCATCTCTCTCAAAGTGATGAGTATTTTTTACAATAAAACTGTTTTGTGTGCTGTGTTGTATTGTATTGTTGTATGGTGGTGATATTTTCTATTGACCCCGAATCGACGATACACTTTTTTGGTATGAAAAGAATGCTTGATTAATAATTCTATAAATGAAAATTGCAATATCCCAACTCAATTATCACATTGGAAATTTTGAGTCTAACGTAAATAAAATGATTCAATCCGTGAGGGCTGCAAAGCAGCAGAAGGCGGATTTGATAGTTTTTGCCGAGCTGGCTATCTCCGGCTATCCGCCGCGTGATTTCTTGGAGTTTAATGATTTTATAAGACAGTGTGATGATGCAGTAGATCGTTTGGCAAAAGAGTGTGTTGATATTGCGGCTATCGTTGGTTCGCCGGCTATCAATTACCATTTCAAAGGCAAAAGATTATACAATACGGCTTTTTTTCTTGAAGACGGAGAGCTTAGATCCAAACACTTCAAAACCTTACTCCCCAACTATGACATCTTTGATGAATATCGCTATTTCGAACCGAATACCAATTTTGAGGTCATACATTATAAGGATACGAAAATCGCATTGACCATTTGTGAAGACCTTTGGAATATTGGAGATGAAAAGCTTTATACGATCAATCCGATGGAGGAATTGGCAAGACAGGAGCCGGATATTATGATTAACATTGCCGCTTCCCCGTTTCATTACCGCCAAGCGGAAATTCGCAAAGAGATACTCCGAAAAAATGTAGAAGAATATCAGATTCCTTTGGTCTATGTCAATCATGTAGGAGCACAGACCGAGCTGGTTTTTGATGGTGGTTCATTGGTCATGGATAAAAATGCCCGCATCGTGGAAGAGCTTGCTTATTTTGAGGAAGATTTTAGGGTGGTTGACACCCATAAACTTGGTCAAAAACAGGAAGTTATACACCGCAAACCTGAAAAAATTGCCTTGATTCACGACGCTCTCGTAGTAGGAATTCGCAATTATTTTGAAAAGCTGGGTTTCAAGAAAGCCATTCTCGGATTGTCCGGCGGTATTGACTCGGCAGTCGTTGCGGTTTTGGGTGCGAGGGCTTTGGGAAGTGAGAATG
>CAZLTF010000182.1:0-1631 GCA_964562195.1 uncultured Bacteroidales bacterium
TTTGCTTTCAACTCGTCTAATGTGGGGAGCCCTGCCGGTTTGATACTTTCCAACAAGAAGACAACATATTTGTCATCAAAGGAATATACTTCAGACACATCATTGACCTTGGTGTCTTCCCTGAAAGCCCATTGCACAACATGTCTTGCACTTGACAATCCGGGAATTCGAGCCGACATTTTCGTCAAATCCGGAGCTTTACGTATTCCCAAGCCAAGTGATTTTGAAAGTGTATCAAAGACTTTTGGACTTACTGCTTTGATCTGAAAATCGGAAGCATCCGCAAAAACGCGCTCGTTTGTTTCACGACTTGGCACCAATTCTTTTGTGATAATAGCAATTTTTGCTTTTTTGATTGGTGCTGTTTTTCCAGCTACCTTAATGATATGATAACCAAATTGAGATTCCACCAACAAGATGTCTCCCACTTCCGCATTGGCAACTGCTTCATTGAAGCTTGGTACCATTGCTCCATCTTTAAACCATCCGAGATCTCCCTTATTTTGATCGGCAGACGGATCATCAGAATTTGACATTAACTCTTCCATTCTATTTGGAGAAGCTTTCAATACGTTGTATATGCTATCTGCGAGACTCTTGGCTTGAACCTTGATTCTGGTTACTTTCTTCGGATCAGCATTTCGTGCTCCGGCATAGCTAATCAAGATATGACTTGCCTTCAACGAATCGGAACGCATAGCAATCTTGACTACTTTCCCCATTTTCCAAATTTTATTTTGGAAATATGGAGCAATAAAAGTTCCTGCTTTTGCATTATCGTTATTGAACACAATATTATCGATCGAAATATCAAAATCACCTTTTTTGTGCCAGTTGGTGTCTATGGATGACTCAGACTCTGAGTTAGCGAAAAGAAATGCATTGTTTGATTTTTTGAAATCAGTAGCGATCTCTTGCACTAATTTTTGCGTTGCAACACGGTCATCATTGGATGGATTTACTTGAAATATAACATACTTCAAATCTCTGAGTTCTTCTTTTCTTCGATAATTTTCTTTGTATTCATCGTAATATTTTTGGTAATCTTGATCGCTTACCTCAATTTTTTGTTTATTGTTTGTACGGTATGCCAATATTCTGACTGTAGCATTTGTTTTTTTCTCATCAAAATCTTTTTCCACAAATGGAGTCGGGAAAGTATATCCGGAGGAAATCAAAGAATTGTATTTTTTATTTAACCAATCCGTCTTCACCTGATCTTGAAAATTAAACCATTGCTCTTGTTGTTGAGGTGTAAAAGTTTCTAAGTTTTTCAGAATATTACGAACTTGTTCGGGATCGTATTCTCCCGTTTGGGGGTCTTTGAAACTTTGCTTTACATAAGGATGAGGGTCATCTCCTTGCATCAAATCCAAAAGCTCATCAGCGGTAATATCAATTCCCAATTCGGCTCTTTCTTTACCCATAATGATCTCTTCAACGATTTGATTCCAAGTTTGTTCTTTGACACGAAAAATTTCATCATTCGTAAGATTCTCTTTTCGAGAACGACGTTTCTCATTCTCCAAGTTAAGGGTTAGTTTTTGATCAAATTGACTATAATAAATCTTTTCTCCATCAACTTCACCCATCAAGTTACGATCACTTTGGCGCATCTTGTTAGCACTCTT
>CAZLTF010000183.1:0-11979 GCA_964562195.1 uncultured Bacteroidales bacterium
AACAAAACAGGAAAATAGAAAATGACAAAAAATTCAAAGATTTTCGTAGCGGGTGGCACAGGGCTGGTAGGATCTGCGATCATAAAAAACCTTCTGGAAAAAGGTTACATAAATATCGTAACCAACTACCACACCCGCCCCGTCGATCCTACACGCTACGCGCTAAAAGCAGAAAAACTCGACCTGATGGACCCCATCGCCGTCAAAACATTTTTCGAAACCCAAAAGCCAGAATACGTTTTCCTAGCGGCAGCCAAAGTGGGCGGCATCGTGGCGAACAACACCTACCGCGCCGACTTCATCTACCAAAATCTCCAGATCCAGAACAATGTCATCCACCAAAGCTACCTGAACGGTGTCAAGAAGCTGATGTTCCTGGGCTCGACCTGCATCTACCCCAAAGAGTGCCCGCAGCCAATGAGAGAGGAGTACCTGCTCACCGGTGAGCTGGAGTACACCAACGAACCCTACGCCATCGCCAAGATCGCCGGCATCAAAATGGTTGAGAGCTACAACCTCCAGTACGGCACCAACTATATCAGTGTCATGCCTACCAACCTCTACGGCCCCAACGACAACTTCGACCTCGAAAAATCCCACGTTCTGCCCGCCCTGATACGCAAAATCCACCTCGGCAAAGCCCTCGAAAACAACGACTGGGACACCATACGAAAAGACCTGAACAACCTTCCTATCGAAGGCATCACCGGCGAAGCGAGCGAAGAGGAGATTCTTACCATCCTCGAAACATACGGTATCAAGCGTGCAGAAGATGAAACCTCCCTACACGCTGCACACTCCACACCTGTGCAAATCGAAATTTGGGGCTCCGGAAAACCGATGCGCGAATTCTTGTGGAGCGAAGACATGGCCGACGCCTGCGTCTTCCTGATGGAAAAGGTCGATTTTCAGGACATTATCAAAGAGCAGTTCGGAGAGAGAGTCATCAACGAAACCGCCCCTGAAGGGTACGACGGAAAAACCTGCGATTCCCTGCAAGCTACTCACTACGCGCCACACGCTCAAATCCGCAACACCCATATCAACATCGGTACCGGCAAAGATATCTCCATCAAAGACCTCGCCCATCTCATCAAAAAGATCGTCGGCTTTGGGGGAGAGTTCGTTTTCAATACCGAAAAACCGGATGGCACGATAAAAAAACTGACCGACCCAACAAAACTTCACCAACTGGGATGGCAACACAAAATCGAGTTGGACGAGGGAATAAAAAATATATATACTTGGTACAAAGGACAAAGTGAATGAAGCTTAGCATTATAGAAACAGGCTATATTGGTTTTCTGACAGGGATCTGTCTTGCATATCCCAACTGGAGCAAATAGTTGGAAATCCTTGTTGTTATACCCGCTCGAGGCGGTTCCAAGGGAATCCCAAGAAAAAATCTAAGACTGCTTAGTGGAAAACCCCTTGTCTATTATTCCATCAAAACAGCACTCTCTTCGAAATATACTCCGGACGTCTATGTCACAAGTGAAGACGATGAAGTTCTCCATACAGCCAAGCAATTCGGCGCAAAGCTCCATAAAAGAGATGCGAGCATCGCCGATGATAAAACCACTCTCGACCCTGTCATATACGACTGTTACGAACATGCGAAAAGGAAAGAAAACAAGTCATACGACCTTATCATAACGATGCAACCAACATCGCCGCTACTCAAAGTCCACTCTCTTGATCGAGCCATCGAACGTATCATCGACAATCCGAACATCGACACGGTCATTGCCGCCAAAGACGACACACATCTTTCATGGAGAAAAGTGGAAGACAGATACCTCCCCAACTACACCAAACGTGTCAACCGCCAATATCTCACACCGACATTTACAGAAACAGGTGCATTCTTCATTACCAGAAACTCCATCATGACCCCTGAAAACAGAATAGGCCATAATGTCGATCTCCATATTCTTTCCAACGGTGAAGAGATCGACATCGACACCTATGCCGACTGGAATCTTTGTGAATATTACCTCAAGCGAAAACATATTCTTTTTGTCGTGACAGGTAACGACATCGTAGGGTTGGGACATGTTTACAACACACTTCTCATCGCCAACGATATTCTCAACCACCGAATCACCTTTCTCGTGGACAAAGACAGCCAACTCGCTTACGAAAAAATCGCCTCTAAAAACTACCCGGTGTTTTTTCAGAAACACGGAAACATCTTAAAAGACATCGAAACCATCAACCCCGACATCGTCATTAACGACCGGCTCGATACAGAGGCCGAGTACATGCAGGGACTCAAAAATCTTGGCATCAAAACTGTCAATTTCGAAGATCTCGGAGAAGGAGCGAAATATGCCGATCTCGTGATCAACGCCATCTACCCCGAAAGGCAGGTACTTTCCAACCACTATTTCGGCCACGACTACTTTGTATTGAGAGACGAATTCATCTATTCAAAACCCAAAGAACAGATTGGCCACGTCAAGCAAATTCTCATCACCTTCGGAGGTGTCGATCCAAACAATTACACAAAAAAAGTGCTCGATACCATTTATGACTACTGTCAAAAAAACGATATAGAGATTACTGTTATCGCCGGTTTCGGCTATCAGAAATATGATACCATTGCATCATTCAAGAACATCCATATCGAAAAAAATGTGACCGATATCTCCCGATATATGTACGAAGCCGATCTCATTTTCACATCGGCAGGACGAACGACATATGAGATTGCCAGTATTGGGACCCCCACCATCGTCCTTGCACAAAACGAAAGAGAGCTGACTCACTTTTTCGCTTCCAGCGAATACGGTTTTCTCAACCTCGGACTCGGATACAAACTCTCGGACCACGAGTTGATGAAGAATTTCAAAGAGCTGGTCGAGTCGAAAGAGAGCAGAAAATACATGAATGAACTTATGAAAAAATGCGACTTGAAATCTGGCAGAAAGCGCGTCAACCGTTTGATTCAGAATCTACTGGAGGAATTATGAAACTAAAAGAACTTTTCGAAACTTTCGACCCGTGCGAGACGAAGCTTTACCGACCCTATATCATCGCCGAAGCGGGCGTCAACCACGAAGGAAGCATGACCATCGCCAAACGCCTGGTCGACGAAGCCAAAGAGGGCGGAGCCGACGCCATCAAATTCCAAACCTACAAAGCAAGCACCCTGGCTTCGAAAGATTCGCCTGCCTACTGGGACACCTCCAAAGAGCCCACCGCATCCCAATATGAGCTGTTCAAAAAGCACGACAATTTCTGGATCGACGAAATGGCAGAGCTCAAAGCTTATTGCAACGAAGTCGGGATCGAATTCATGAGTACGCCTTTCGATATCGAGTCGGCCGATTTTCTCAACGATATGATGGATGTTTATAAAATCTCCTCCTCCGACCTTACCAACAAACCTTTCATCGAACATATCTGCCGATATGGCAAACCGATTCTCCTCTCCACCGGGGCGAGCTCTTTACACGAGATCCAGGAGGCAGTCTCCTGGATCGAAAAGTACGGCAATCCCTTGGCACTGCTGCACTGCGTGCTCAACTATCCCACCCCCGACGAAAATGCCAATCTCGGGATGATCCTGGGACTGAAAAAGGCCTTTCCTGACAAAATCATCGGTTACAGTGACCATACGCTTCCCAAAGACATGAAGGTGTGCGAAACGGCTGTCCTTCTAGGCTCGGTCATCATCGAAAAACATTTCACCCACGACAAAACCCTCCCGGGCAACGACCATTACCACGCCATGGACAAAGATGACCTTAAACTTTTCAGGAAAAATCTTGAACGCACCTTCGAAACACTAGGGAGCTTCAAGGTCGAAGCACTCGAAGATGAAGCGCCTGCCAGACAGAACGCCAGAAGAAGCCTTGTGGCCAAACACTACATTCCCAAAGGCAAAATTGTCGAGGCGAATGATTTGACATTCAAACGCCCTGCCCACGGCATCAGCCCGAAGTTCATCGAGGAAGTGATCGGTAGAAAAGCGTTAATTAATATCGATGAAGATTCTATTTTGCAGTGGAGTATGCTATCATGAAAAAAAATCAATATGTCATTTTAACTGGTGGGATAAATAATGCTGGTGATCATCTTATAAAGCATAGAGCCAAACTTCTTTTTACATGGCTTAAGCCTGATAGGAAAATAATTGATCTGGATGGTTGGAAGAAGCTCTCAAATAATGATTTAAAAACTATCAACGAATCAAAAGCTCTTATGCTGGTTGGAGGTCCTGCACTCCAAAATCGTATGTATCCCAGGGTGTACGCTTTAAGAGAAAATTTAGATGAAATTCAGGTACCAATAATAACAATGGGAATTGGGTGGAATTCTCTGAAAGGGAATTGGAACAACACACACAACTATAAACTGAATACCCAGAGCAAAAAACTCATAGAGAGAATCGATCAGTCCGGCTATTTATCAAGCGTCAGAGATTACCATACATTGAATGTATTGCACTCCATCGGAATGAAAAATTTCCTCATGACGGGATGCCCAGCACTCTATTCAATGGAACATTTGAATTCCAATCTGACTTTTAATAAAAAAATCCAAAAAATTGGATATTCTCTTGGGGTTTCCATGAAAACTTCGAATAAAATGTTCAGACAGATGCAAAATATCCTTTTAATAACGAGAGAGGCTTTCCCTGAAGCAGATATTGATGTAGTTTTTCATCATTCACCTACTGAAAAATATTTACAAACATATGGAGCCAATAAATTATTTTACCGAGCACAAATTCAATATCTTAAATGGCTGGAACAGAACGGATTCAATTATGTAGATATTTCTGGCAGTGCGGAAAATCTCATCAATTACTACTCAGGTGTTGATTTGCACATTGGCTACAGAGTCCATGCACATATTTTTATGAGCAGTATTTCAAAACCTTCTATACTCCTCAATGAAGATGGCCGAGGAAAGGCTTTGGAAAAAGTGATCGGTGGACTAATCTTTAATGCATATGATGACCTTAATGATTCTCTTCTTGTAAAAGTCCTTCACAAACTATCAATTAAGTATGATAACTATAAAGACAATCCTTATTTGGCTCCAGATATTAAAAATGCAATCATGTATGAATTGAAGCATGGTATTAAATTTTCTCAACCAAGAGTGGAAATAGACAGACATTTTAAAGTAATGAAAAAATTTATTGAACAACTACCTTAAAAGCCATAAAGAATTCAATTTTTAAGAATATTAAAAAATATGCAAATAATCAAAAACTCTTTCATCTACCTTGGAAGCAGCATAATAAATAAAATGATTCCTTTTTTATTGCTCCCGGTTATGACAAAATATTTGTCTCCAAAAGAGTATGGTTTACTATCTATTTATATGATCATGATCACTTTTTATAATGCTTTTATTGGAATGAATTTACACATGAATATTTCGAAAAATTTTTTTAAAGTATCAAAAGAGAAGATGGCTGTACTCATAGCAAATATTCTATTAATACTTTTTTTTTCATTTTTATTTTTTCTTCTTTTGACTATTACCATGGGTTTTATCGTCGATAGTGTCTTTTCAGTTCCATCCATATGGATCGTCACGATTCCATTTATAAGCATGATGATGATG
The DNA here is from genome assembly GCA_964562195.1 of uncultured Bacteroidales bacterium. Taxonomy (GTDB): domain Bacteria; phylum Bacteroidota; class Bacteroidia; order Bacteroidales; family S143-32; genus S143-32. The sequence continues at coordinate 5,587 of CAZLTF010000183.1, forward strand.
GTCAGCAACATCAATACAACCATCCTGAGAAATGAAGGACGTGCTTATCTTTTTGGAGTTTTCGAAATCTCCAACACAGCTGTCAATATGGCGATCACCATCGTTTTTCTTGTTCTCTTAGGTTATGGTTGGCATGCTCAGCCGATAGGAATGCTCACCAGTTACACACTCTTTTTCATCATCGGTATGTACTATATGAACAAAAGAGGTTACATCGACTGGAAAATCGACAGCCAAAAGATCAAATCAATTCTCGGTATCTCTTTGCCATTGATCCCACATGTCATTGGTAGTGCCGTTATCGCTATGAGTGATAGAGTATTTATCGAGAGGATGGTGGGCCTGGATGCTGTAGGAATCTACAGTGTCGGCTATATGTTTGGGATGGTCGTTATACTCTTTACCGATGCCTTCATCAAAGCATGGTCGCCATGGTTTTATAAAAACCTGGCAAATCCAACACCGGAGCAAAAGAAAAAGATAGTAAAATACACCTATATTTATATTTTTGGAGTGTTTTGCCTGGCTTTCGCTATTGCAATGGTCGGTAAGTTTATTCTTCCCTATTTTGTAGATGAAAAATTCTATGGTGCCACTGAATATATATTATGGATTTCACTTGGTTATGCAATGTTTGGTGTTTATCAGATTTTTTTTCCATATCTGGTACATATAAGCAGAACATCTTTTCTTGCAATAAGTACAGTTACCGCTGCCTTGATAAATTTAATACTTAACTATTTTCTCATAGAAATTCATGGAGCCATTGGTGCTGCCTATGCTACATTTGCAGCATTTCTCACAAGTGCTTTATTGGTTTTTTTATACCAAAGAAAACATTATCGAATGCCATGGAGGTTTAGTGTTAATTAAGTACTATAAACTCATTATTGGAGTATCGCTGCTAATTTTGATCAATTGGTTAATAATATTGGCATCCAATATATACCTATCATTCAATGAAGTTTATATCTTAGAGCAAGATACTTATTCATTCTATAATAATAATTATTTATATTTAATCATTTTTTATTTGTATTTTTTTTATATTGCTTATATTTTTTTTAGAATCAACGTAAAAACCATAACCACCATTATTTATAAAAACTCAATATATCCACATAAAAATTTAAATAAAATTTTAATTGTCTTTGTGGTGGCACTATTATCAATCGCTTATCTAAATTTGGCACTTTCGGATCTTCCACCATTATTAAAAGGTGGTTACATAAATAGAATCGGATATTTAGAAGAAACAAGACTATGGAGTATACTCAAGCCATTTGGTGCAGTACTTGTGATTGTGCCTATTATTTTAGGTTACTTAAATGGCCATCATTTTATATACAAGAAAACTAATATATTTCTATATATCATACTATTTATATACATATTCTATTTATTATTGATCGGACAAAAATTTAGCGGTATACTTCAGGCTTTTTTTTATTTTTACTTACCAATTATTATTTACTATATATTATATAATAAGAATTTTTTCAATAAAAAAATCGTTTCACAAATTTTAATATTTGGCACATTGATGATCTTTTGGTTGGCGTATCATTATTCAAACAATCCTTTGTCAGAAAAGGTTGGTGGGGCTTTTCAATTCCTAATATATAGAATTTTTGCATTACAAGGTCACTTGTCCTGGGGGTTTTACAACTACAAAGATTTACTTAACTTTGAACCGTCTTTTGTTATCCATGGAATGCAAAACATGATGAGAACTGTAGGAGGACCAGGTGTAGAAAGCATGATTGAAAGAGGAGTGAATTTTGCAGGAGCGTTTCCAACTTTATACATCATGTCATTTCCAATTGGTATAAATTTTCTTGTAATTGGATTAATTTATTACTTGTATTTATATCTTATAATTAAAATAATTAAAAATCTTGATAAAATATATTATATATTTTATATTTATATTTTTAATTATATTCGAACGTTCTTCTCAAGAGCAAGTATCGAAGAATTATTTAATTTTAAAATAATAGGTTTGTTATTCATGATTTTATTTGTAATGTTGCTGACTAACAAATATATAAAGTTAAAAGAAAATGGATAGTGCACACTAAAGTTTACAATTTTTGATAAATTTACCGGTGAGAAAAAATTTAGTGGTCCCGCGGAAAAGCTGCGCAGGTTATAATACACGAAGAGACAGGGACAGAAGGTCAGCACCAGAAAAGGAGAACACAGCGATGAGAGAAAAAACCATTTCAGCGGGTACCGTCCAAGACGGTTCGATACGAGACTCGGGACGGCGTATCTGATGATTTCCAAGATTCATAAAGGGGGCTACATTCCCTTTTTCATCACCGAAAAAAAGCGCAGCGAGCAGGCATTGATCGCGATGGTCAAAGAGGCTTGCGTCAACGGTGTATCGACCCGGAAGATCGAGCGGTTGGCCAAAGAGATGGGGATCGAGAACATTTCGGCTTCGCAGGTCTCCCAGATCAATAAAGGGCTGGACGAACAGATAGAGGTGTTTCGAACACGTTCCCTGGAAAAAACCTATCCTTTCGTCTGGGTCGATGCATTGTACGAGAAGGTCAGAAACCCTGATGGACGGGTGGTCTCCACCGCCATCACGATCGCTTATGGCGTCACACAGGAAGGCAGACGGGAGATTCTGGCCGTCGAACCTTTCAGAGCCGAAACGCATGCGACCTGGAAAGCCTTTTTCGACAAACTCAAAGCCCGGGGTGTCGAAGAGGTCGCTCTGCTCATCAGCGATGCCCATACGAGTATCCAAAGTGCTCTCAAGGAGAGCTTCCTGGGAGGTTCCTGGCAGCGGTGCAAAGTCCACTTCATGCGCAACATTCTGGCTCACATTCCACCAAAGAGCAAAGAGACGTTCGCCGCCAGACTCAAACAGATCTGGCTGCAGGAGAGCAAAAAGGAGGCGATGATGATCGCCCACTCACTCATCACGGAGTATGGCCAACGGTTTCCCGAAGCGATCGACGTGCTTGAGGCGGGATTGGAAGACTCTTTGCGGTTTTACCACTTCCCCCAGATCGACAAACGTCGGCACTTATCTGATGGAGTATGCCGAGGATTGGGAGATGGAAAGAAGCTACATCAGGCCCATCTACGAGGTGCGGCTAAACGCCGCTTGATTATGTTTGCCGGGAAGAAAATTGCGAATGTTTGTTAACATTATCAAAAAATGTCTAAAATAATATTAAAAAAATTACTTTCTGAGTATAGATATTCATATTATACAAAAAATTTTTTTATTCGTTTTAAATTTATTTATAAAATGCTATGTGTAATTTTTAGGCACAAGATTTCCAGTATCAATAATGGGGATAAAGTTAAGATAATAATTTATATTAGGGATTATGGGCATTTCTTAAGAGCAAAAGAGTTCAAATCATCAATTTTAAACAATATTGATAAATATAGCTGTATTATATTATTGAATTCAAGCAATAAAAATTATTACAATGAGATAAAAAAAGAATTTCCAAACATCATCGTATTAAAAAACTTTATAAAAATAAAAGATTTCATGAAATTTGTATTATACGCATTTGATTATTTGTTTTATTCAAATTATAAATCTTTTTTGAAATGTGTATGTATTTATCATAAAAATATTTATAAAAATTTAAAAAATGATTTTTCTCATTTAATTTTTTCTGAAAATGTATTGTTTATAAATTTCAATGATCAACCTATTGATGTAACTTCCATTGAAACAAACTTAAAAAAATTGGATATTGTAAACAAGAGTATAGTTTATCAACATGGAATAATAAGGCTGCCTGAATTTTATTTCCCTTCAAAATCAGATTTTTTTTATGGTTATGGTTTCCATAATACATTAAGGGAAAAATTTAATCGTTCAAATATATATAAAACAAAGTTGGTTGAAGTGGGGAACTTGAAATATATGAAAAATTATTTACCAATAGACATAAATTTCGATAATAATATTTTGTTGATTCCTGGTCCAAAAATAGTTGATGTATTTTCTCTTCTTAAATCAATAAAGGATACTTCTTATTCATACAGTATAAAATTTCATCCTGGTATGAAGTTCAAAGAAATCATAAAATTTTTTCTTCCTACTACTATCAAAATAGCAGATAAAATAGAGTTTAATAAGTATTCTATTATAATTACAGAAGTATCTACCGTTGGCCTTGAAGCTTTGGCTGAAGGAAAAATGGTTGGGGTATTAGATATTAATAACTACAAGATTCCAGATTATTTCGCGAATGAAACGATCCCTAAAATAAAACGGATAGATCGACATTCTATTAAGTCAATAATTGAGCATTATGAAACACATGCTGATGATGTAACTCAAATTTTAAATAGGTATTTCAGTTAAAAATGGAATTAAAAAAATTCAAATTACCAAAAAATTTCAGAGGTCGTTCCGGAATTATCGTTCAATTATGGTGGTTTACACAAGCCTTATTATTTAAACCATCCCCACAGCTATTATATGGATGGCGCAGGTTTTTACTCAGACTCTTCGGTGCAAAGATCGGGGAAAAGGTCATCATTCGCCCCTCTGCGACCATAACCTATCCATGGAAGGTCAGTATAGGGGATTATAGCTGGATAGGAGACAATGTAGAACTCTACAGCCTTGGTGAAATCGAAATAGGAAACAATGTCGTCATCTCCCAAAAATCCTACCTTTGTGCCGCTTCGCACGATTACACAAAAGAGGATTTTCCGATCTGGTCGAAAAAAATCACCATAGAGGACGAATGTTGGCTGGCTACAGATGTTTATATCGCTCCTGGCATTACCATAGGCAGAGGAACAGTTGTAGGCGCAAGAAGCAGTGTATTTAAAGATCTTCCGTCCGAAAAAGTGTGTGTTGGCAGCCCCGCCAAACCAATTAAGGACAGGGTTGTTGAAAAATAACATTACCCTGATTGGGATAAATTTTTACCCGGAAGACAGCTCCACCGGACTTTACAGCACGCAGATGGCTGAATTTCTCGCAAAAACACACCATGTAGACGTGATAACGGGTTTTCCCTATTATCCCGAATGGCAAATTCGTAAAGAGTATCGTGACAAACCCAAATATTTAACGGAGCAAAAAGAGAATATCTCTATCTACCGGTATAAGCAATATGTACCAAAGAATCCGACTTTCAAACATAGAATCTTACATCTTTTGGATTTCACGTTCGGAAGTATCCGCAATGTATTCAAAGTCAAACAGTGTGATCTTGTCATATGTGTCGTGCCGTTTACGAGTTCCATCGCTTTGGGTCTCTTGCTTGCCAAAATGCGCGGTGCAAAAGTCTGGGTGCATATACAGGATTTCGAGTTCGACGCAGCGGTGGAGTCCGGCCTGGCAGGTGGGCGAAAAGGTATGAAAGCCGGAGTTTTCAAAGCGCTTTTTGGGCTTGAAAAGATTCTGCTTGAGAAAGCGGATATTGTCAGTACGATCAGCTATGGAATGCTTGCCAAACTTCAAAGCAAAACAGAGACTCCGGCATACTTTTTCCCAAACTGGGTCGATGAAAACTTTATCGATCCCGCAAAAGCCAGGCGACACCCTTTGATGAGATCGGCCAAATTCAAAATCCTTTACAGTGGGAACATCGGGGCCAAGCAGGATTGGGATTTCTTTCTGAAAGTGGCGGAATATTTCCAAAACAACGACAAGATCGAGTTTGTCGTGGTTGGTGCCGGAGCGAAAAAAGGGTGGCTTGAGAAAAAAACCGAACATTTGGAAAATATCGTCCACCATACACCGGTGGCGTATGAAACACTACCGGATCTTTTGTGTAGTGCCGATCTGCATATTCTTTTTCAGAAAAACGACGTAATCGACACCGTCATGCCTTCGAAACTTCTGGGCATGATGGCAAGCGCCATTCCTTCTGTAGTCACTGGAAATCAAAAATCCGAAGTTGCAAAAGTTTTTGAAAGATCGAAAGGCGGCTTTTTTTTCGACTCCGACAACTTCGATGGTGTCGTACAGGCCGTAGAAAAACTCTTTGAAGACAAATCGCTTTCAAAGGAAATGGGAAAAAACGCACGGGCATATATCATCGAACACTTCGCGTCCGAAAAGGTCTTACACGATTTTGGGCAAAAAATACGGGAAGTCATCGATGCTCAATAGCGATCTGTTCGCGTGTATCGTCAAAAACACACCCCTCATCTCCATAGACCTCATCGTGAAAAACGGCAACGGGGAAGTTTTGCTGGGTCTACGGAAAAACGAGCCTGCCAAAGGCTTCTGGTTCGTCCCAGGCGGGCGTATTTTCAAAGATGAACATATTGCCAACGCATTTAAACGCATAAGCGGAAACGAACTCGGTATAGAATATAATATCTCTCAGTCGAAGTTTCTCGGTGTCTACGAACACTTTTACGACAACAACCTCTTCAACGACG
>CAZLTF010000184.1:0-2423 GCA_964562195.1 uncultured Bacteroidales bacterium
TTATACCATCCCTTATTGTTCCAAGTAGATTGTCCCAAATTATGTCTGCGTACTGCAAGGATTGAGTAAGAATAGCGCAAATTAACCTGGATGCCTTCCAATATTTCGTAAAATACTCCCATCTCCCAGCTAAGATCATATTTCTTAAATGGAACAGGCATATCCTCAATACCATTTCTCAATTCCTGTGCATTGACCAATACCCCCATTGAGATTCCACCTTCAAACATAATGGTTTTTCGAAATTGATAACGGTAATGCAAAGGCATCTCAATATAGTTTAGCCGGAGAAGATAGGTCGAATAATCCATCGTTGAATCGGGTTGTTGACTTGGATTTTTTCGGCTGCCTTTTTGAATGAAATTCAACTCCATCTGCACCGAACTCAGATCATTAAGTCTCAAGCTGACATACCCGCCGGCTTTGACTCCCGCTTTGTTAAAACCTCCCAACAAATCTCCTGTGACTTGTGAACCAATGATACCCCCATCAATTCCTCCTTTGAACTGCTGGCCTATAGCATTGATACTGAATAGGATAAAAACGCTAATAATTACTCTTTTCAACATATTATTGTATTTTTTGCAAATGTATTCATTTTTTTCTCTAAAAAACAAACTTCTTTGAAAGTATCATATATTTGTTAAACTCAATATTTGGGAAGTTCGATACCATTGAGATTTTTATACAATTCGATGGCGTAGCGATCCGTCATACTACTAATATACATTGTGATATTTAACAATTTTTCGTAAGCTGATGCCTTTTCAAAACGATATTCCGGAGGAATAAGCTTATAGTAACGGCGATATACTTTGGGTTCAAAAATACCTTTGGTAAATTTATCCAAAAGATCGGGCAAGACTTGATAGCCGGCAGCTTCTATTTTTAGTACCGTAGAGGATTGATAGATGGACTGGATTGAATTTCGGAGAATCTCCCGCAAGGGATTTGCCGTGTCCGCTTTCAGACTATTTAACAATGAATCCTTGAATTCCCCCTTGAAAATAGACTCCTGATTTTGGAGGAATATTTCCGTTGTTTGATTGATAAGCTCCTGAATAACAGCAGAACGCAAATAGGCAATACGGCTCTTGGGGTGTATTATTTTTTGGAGGGAGGAGCTGATCTCCGCCCATCTTTCCTCTAAAATTTTCTGAAAAAGCGAAAATACAAGCTCATAACTAATATAACCAATATTATATCCATCCTCAAAATCCATGATATGATAACAAATATCGTCGGCTGCTTCTACCAAATACGCCATCGGAAAACGTTTCCATGCCAAGTCACCACTTTTATTATTATGAGACAGGAGAGGCAAACCGTTCGCTATCTCAATGAATGTTTCTTTTTCACCCTGAAAAAAGCCGTATTTCTTAAGACTCGTATTCCCTTCATCTTTCCGGTCGGGCAATGATTCCTTCGGATACTTCGCAAAACTTGCCAAAGTTCCCATCGTCAGATTAAGACCGTATGCAATCTTTGAGCCTGTCGTCAGGGAATTGACCAAAAGTCGAAAACCGGCAGCGTTCCCTTCAAAGTTTTGTAAATCACTCCTCTGTTTCGGATTCAATTCGTCAAGATAGCTCGCAGTTATTCTATGCCTGAAAAAATCAGAAATAGCATCCTCTCCCGCATGTCCAAAAGGAGGATTGCCAATGTCATGAGCCAAACACGCAGAAGAAACCATAAAACCAAAATCATAATCCGTGAATCCTAACTCTTGAATAGCCGGATATCCACGAATCAACTCCGCACCGACAATATTCCCGAGAGAACGACCAACAGAAGATGTCTCTAAGCTGTGTGTCAGTCTGTTGTGGACAAAATCACACTCGGGTAGAGGAAGTACTTGCGTCTTGTTTTGTAATCTCCTAAAATCAGTAGAAAACAAAATCCTGTCAAAATCCCTTTGAAATTCCGTGCGAATATGAGTATCTCCCGGACTGCTACTATCCCTTAAACGTTTCCTCGAATTGCGAAAATACTTTGTATATTGTCCATCCATTGCTTAGAGTATTTTTTTTGCAAAGGTAAGAATATATAGAATGATCAATGATTATTATTCAATTTTGCTTTATTTTGTTATGAATAAACCATCGGTCTATCGATTTTTCTTCATCCCAATGTTTGAAAATTGAAAAGAAAAAGTAAGCAATGAATTATAACACTCCCCCCCAAAAAAGCGCAGAAATACTCCGTAAAGACACGTAGAGAGATACCGGATTTTGTATTTAAAGATTGAATATGAGATCATATTTTGCGGATGGCTTAAAAATATAAAAATATAAATAGCGGTAAAAAAATAGAGTAAGTCAAAAAAAAAATAAAATTAAAAAAAAGTAATAAAAAGTTTGCAAAGAAGAAAAAGTAAGTACTTTTGCAGTCCGATAAAAAAAGCGGAAGAAGTTAATACAGAC
>CAZLTF010000185.1:0-5705 GCA_964562195.1 uncultured Bacteroidales bacterium
TCGGCTCTTCGCCAAACAAACGTTTGAAACCGTAATCGGTAAAAGGATTTATATATTTTTCTTTAAATTCTACCATTTTAATTTTTATTTTTTTACAAAATTACAATAATTCAGATTACATGCAACTTTTTTTAAAAAAAATGCCAATGCCAATCCATCCAAAAACCTCCCACATTCCCATTTATTTTTGGCAAATATAGGGACTTTTTCGTTGCGATGGAGAGAAAAATGAAAACCGGATTTCCGGTTTATTATGCCGTTTGTTTATTTGGCTCAATATTAGACAGATAAGGTTTGTTGAAGAACTATTAAATGCTTGAAATAAAATGAATTACATAGAAAATATCAATAATGAGTCCGGTCAAAAAACAATAAAATAAAAAAATGAAAGCACTTCTGTGATTTTCAGCAGACCTTAATTATGGTTCAAAGAACAATATTTTATTATCGAATAAACAAAACTCTTATCTTTGCAAAAAAAATAAAATGAAAAATACAATTTTACTAATCCTTATCACTTTGTTTTTCTTGACAAAAGAAAGTACAAGCCAGATTGTTTATACCGATCTCGAACCGGATACCACCGTTAATGAATTTCTCAATGGCTACGGATTGGATTTCAACGACGACGACAAAATCGATGTACATATCACACTACTAAGCAATTATGGAGTGTGGGTAATGCATCTTATTCCGGATTCGGATGTTGATAATACCTATGTACTTTATGATGGCGAGGAGGCAAGTGTTTTGGAAGAAGGTGATGATATTTCCGCTTCGTCCGCTTGGTATAAATTGGGAAGTGGTTGGGGCGGACTATTGTATGGATACTGGGAAAGTAGTGGAGAGTATGGCAATTGGACAGGCTTGCAAGAGGACAAATATCTGGGGATAAAATTTGAAATTGATGGAATTTTTCATTACGGTTGGATCAAGCTGACCACACATGTTTTTTCTTATGATGATATGGAGTTTACGGTGCAAAGCTATGCTTACAATTCAGAAACAAATAATGCAATAGCTGCCGGTGATACCGGAATTCCTTCTTCTATCATGGAGCACAACAGTCAGCTGTTTTCGGTTTTCCCCAATCCTGCTCAACATCATATCCGGATTCAATCGGAATATGATTTTCAACAGATAACTCTTGTCGGCACAGACGGGCAAATCGTTTTGAAACAAGACAATACATCAAATACATTGGATATTTCGCGGCTGCGATCCGGAATGTATATTGTCCGGATACAAACAAATCGTGAAATATTTAGCACAAAGTTGATGATCACAAGATAATTTTACAATTTTTCTTTGAAATACCGGTAAATTTTGCGGTAAAGATGTTCTCTGTCTAAGCCTCTGACATTGTGTTGATGGGTCGGATATGTGAAATAGTCCAATTGTTTCCCTTTTTTGATAGCCTCACGCAAAAACATTTGACTATGTTGACAGACTACGGTCGGATCTTGTACGCCGTGTATAATCAACAGATAGTCTGTTAGTTGATCTACCTTGTTGAGCAAAGAGGAGGTTTCAAATCCTTCGGGATTGGTCTCGGGAGTATCCATATAACGTTCACCGTACATCACTTCGTACCATTTCCAGTCAATCACAGGACCTCCTGCGACAGCCACTTTAAAAATTTCAGGATGTTCCAATTTGAGTCTTATAGTCATAAATCCACCATAGCTCCATCCATCTACACCAATGCGTTCCGGATCTACAAAATCCAATGTTTTAAGGTATTCTATACCGGTCATCTGGTCTTTGACTTCTTGCACACCGCATTGGCGAAATATTTTTTGTTCAAAATCCAAGCCACGATTTGCCGAGCCATGATTGTCAAGCGTAAAAATCACATATCCTTGTTGAGCCAGAAAGTTGAGAAACAGTCCGGCTCCTCCCAACCAAGAATCCGTCACCAATTGGGCATGAGGTCCTCCATAGACATAAACGATAGCCGGATATTTTTTGTCAGGATCAAAGTTTGCCGGCTTGATCAAGCGAGCATACAAATCTGCTCCGTCATCCGCTTTTAAACTTAGCATCTTCATTTCGCCAAGGGCGTAATTTGCCAAAGGATTGATGTCTTCCAGCAATAATTGTGCAAACTTGCCCTTTGTCGTACGAGTCTGATAGACTTTGGCTTTTTCCGTATTGCTATAAATATCAATAAAGTAGGTCTTGTTTTCATTGAGACGGACGTAATGTGTTCCGTGTTCATCTGTCAATTTGCTAATCTTACCGCTTTGGATAGAGACTTTGTAAAGGTGACTTTGGAGCGGACTCTCTTTGGTTGCCATAAAATAGGCAAATTGATCGCGGGCATCGATTCCGAGAAACTCCGTGACCGCCCAATTTCCCTTAGTCAATTGTTTGATCATATTTCCCTTTGTGTCATAGAGATATAAATGATCCCAACGATCTCTTTCGCTAAACCATATAAATTGATCCGTATGCTTGTTGAGAAAATATAACGGATGTTCGGGTTCGACATATTTATCGTCTTTTTCTTCCAAGAGAACCGCAAGTTCGTCTCCCGTTTGGGCATCGTATTTTTTTAGTTGTAGATGGTTTTGATCCCGATTAAGAATTGCGATATAAACGTATTGTTCATGGGGGTCCCAACTTACGGCAGTCAAATAGTGGTCTTTGGGAGTACCGGTTTTGAGAAAAACGGTTTTTTGGCTTTGCAAATCATAGATACCCAATTGTACTTCTTCGCTTGTCATTCCGATCATTGGATATTTGATGTTGTCGAGCTTGGCGACCCGTGATGTGAAATCAACCAAGGGATAGTCAGAGACCATCGTTTGGTCTTTGTGATAAAAAGCAACTTTATTTCCTTCGGGAGACCAAAAGATACCTCCGCTGATTCCAAATTCATTACGGTGTGCCTGCTGACCATTGATAATATCCGGATTTTGATCTTCGGTGACAGCAATTTCCTTTCCATTGATCGCAAGATAGAGATTGTTGTCCAAAGTGTAAGCGATTGCATTGTTTTTGTTGCAAATGCTAATATTTTGTGCTTTTTCATTGTAGGAATTTAGCTTATTAAGTTTGGAAGTTTTGAGATTGTATGAAAAGAGAGTGTTTTGAAATTGAAAACGGAAACTATTGTCATCCAAAAACCGTATGGACGGAAAGCGTCGGATGCTATCAAAATTTGCTTCCGTCAATGCCTGTTGAAGTTCTTCCAATGTTAGTAGAGGACGTTTTTTCTCCGGAGAAATTTGATGCCTTTCTTTGAGTATATTGTCTTCGACATAAGCCAAAAATCCTGTATTTCCCTTAAATTGAAGTTGAGAAATGCGTTTGGGTAATACTTCGTGATTGGCATAAATCGCATCTTTTAATGTTAATTTTTTGTTTTGTGCTTGTAGATTAATGATAAACACAAACACAATGGAAAAAAGAACTATTTTTTTCATATTTACAGACTTTAAATTTTGGGGCAAATGTATGAATTATTGAAACAGTGAAAACTTTGTTTTTTCAATTTTCGATTAAAACATCGAATAATGAAGCCTTTGTATAATAAAAAATCTTTACTTTTGCTTTTTCATATTTTACAATAGAAATGAACAATACGATATACTTCTATAAATTTCATGGAGCAGGAAATGATTTTATATTGATTGACAATAGGGATGGGCATTTTGATGTCAATCCGAAACGGATAGCTGCTATGTGTCATCGCCGTTTGGGAATAGGGGCTGATGGATTGATGCTGCTCAATGCATCTGAAAGATATGCTTTTGAAATGATGTATTTCAATGCCGACGGCAAAGAAGGGACTATGTGTGGCAATGGGGGACGTAGTATTGTGGCGTTTGCACAAATGTTGGGAGTTGTCGGTGAGAAGTGCGAATTTTCGGCGATAGACGGGATTCATATTGCAGAAGTCTTGCAAAGGGATAACCAAAATTGGGAAATCAAATTGCAACTCAATGATGTAAACGATATTAAACAACTCTCCGGTACTGATTTTTTCTTAGATACGGGTTCGCCTCATTTTGTACGATTTGTTGACAGAATATCAGATGTAAATATAAAAAAAGAAGGGAAAAAGCTGCGTTATGATCGATCCATCAATGAAGCCGGAAGCAATGTAAATTTTGTAGAGCAAACAAAAAAAGAGCTTTTTGCCGTTACTTATGAACGTGGAGTTGAAGATATTACACTTTCTTGTGGTACGGGAGTTACGGCGGTAGCAATAGTTCAAGCCCTTCGTCAAAATCTTGACTCCGGAACTATCCCTGTTCGTACGGACGGTGGACTATTGCAAGTAAGTTTTCAACGGAAAAAAAATAGCTTTGAAAATATCTTTTTGCAAGGTCCTGTGCAATTGGTTTTTGAAGGCAAATATCAGTATTGATTTGTACCGGATACGAAATACTCTGCATGGATATTGCTTCGGGATGATTGTCCAAATCCAAGGTTTAGTTTGATACGGACCAAGAAACCAAAGAAGCATCCGCAGCGAAGCTGAATTGCGATGAAGAAAAAGCAGGTAGTTAATCGCAATACACTACAAATCAGTACCATCGAGCATCATATCGCTATAAGAGACCGAAATAAGATCTTCTTTTTTTATCTCAAAGGCTTTCATATAAAATTCACATTGTGTCTGTAAATCTGCTTCCGTATTGTGTTGTTCACTTTGTATGGCTTCTATCTCCACAAAAGTGCCTAACTTTTCTACTTTGTCCAAATGAAATTTTACATTTTCGATGAAATAAATCTCCCGTATTTTGTCCACTACGACTTTTATTCCGTTTGATTTTACCAACAATTCTTTTAGTGATGAATTGGGGGTGGGATGATACAATATGACCCGGGATTTTTTCGGACCTTCTTGGTCATTTCTTTCGTAATGTATCAGAGTGTTTTCAATATTTCCTTCTCTCAACTTTAGTCTTCCGTTGGGAGTATTGAAGTAGGTATCGATTTGATGATCTGTGCCTTTGTGTAGTGCATGATGGGAGTGGAGATAGCGGCGGATGCGTTCGTGTTGATTGGATTTAGCTTTGATTTCGATATTGATATGTGCCATTATGGAAGTTTTTCTTCTATCAGATCTGTTAATAAGGCGGATAATTCGATGTGGGCATTCCGGATCATTTTGGGGACAAGGCTATTGGCGGTCATTCCCGGTATAGTATTGACTTCCAGGAAGTAAAGTCCGTTATCATTGAAAATATAATCCATTCTCACAATGCCTTCACAATGCAATTCACGGTAGAGGAAAGCGGTTGTATTTTCACAAGTTTCCCAGATTTTCCTGTCAATAGGTGCCGGGACAATCTCATTAACCAGACTGGGGTTATATTTGGCTTCGAAGTCAAAAAATTCTTTCTTGCTCACAATCTCCGTTATTGGCAATATGTGCAATTTGCCTCGCGTAGAATAAGCGGCACAGGTGATTTCTCTACCTTCGATAAACTCTTCTACCAAGACTTCCGAATCTTCTTCAAAAGCGCGCCTTATTGCTTCATCAAGATGTTGCCATTCATTGACTTTGGACATTCCTACGCTTGACCCGCCATTATTGGGTTTGACAAAAAGTGGCAATTTCAGATTTTGCTTTATGCGTTGCTTTATCTCTTTTTGTCCGTTGATAATAAATTCGGATTTCGCTACTTGCACTTTGAGTGTATCAACGACTCTTTTGCAAAAATTCTTATGAAAAGTAAGGGAAGAGG
>CAZLTF010000186.1:0-3287 GCA_964562195.1 uncultured Bacteroidales bacterium
AAAAGCAAAAGCTTTTGCGTACAATCAAAGTGCACAAACAAAAGCAGATGACCTAGCAAAAGGAAATGAGAACATGCGTACTTACTATCTAGATAGTATTGCCACTGTAAGAGAATATACCTATCTCGATTCTATGAAAAATGAGAAAGTATATCCTATACTCGGGTTTACGTATGATTATTGTAAAAAGAGAGAACTCAATTTAGGTCTTGACCTCAAAGGTGGAATGAATGTAACTTTGGAGGTCTCCGTCCCCGAAATTGTAAGAGGACTTGCTCACAACTCCAAAAATGAGACTTTCAAAAAAGCAATGAAGAGAGCCATTGAGATGCAACGTTCTACAGATCAAAACTTTGTTGACCTGTTTGGACTGGCAATTAATGAGGTAGATCCCAATTTCTCATTAGCCTCCATCTTTTTGTATGAATTTAAAAACAAAAACATTACGACCACCTCCACCAATGAAGAGGTCTTGTCCGTCATCAAAGAAGAAGTGGACGGCGCATTCGAACGTGCTCATAAGATTATCCGCACCCGTATCGACCGTTTTGGTGTGACACAACCCAATATTCAAAAAATAGCTTCCACCAACCGTATTTTGGTAGAACTTCCGGGTGTGAAAGACCCACGACGTGTTCGTAAACTATTGCAAGGTACCGCAAAGCTTGAATTCTGGGAAACATTCAAACTTCCCGAAGTAATTAATTTTCTCGCAGCGGTAGATAAGGCAGCTGCCGAAAAAACAAAACTGGCAGAATCTGTCAAAGCAAAAGAAGACGAAAAAGACACAACAGAAGCAAAAGCATCCAAAGCTAATACTGTCAAAGCAGACACCACCGAAACATTGTTGGGAGGAGACAGTCTGAAAACAGATGAGGAACTATTGGCAAATGACGATACAGATTCGACAATGAATCAAACTTTTAATGCAAATAATCACCCCTTATTTTACTATTTGCACTTAAATTTGAATCAAAAAAATGACCCAATCCCATCCGCCACCATGGGGTATTGTAAGATCAAAGATACGGCACGGGTAAATAAAATTCTTCGTGAGTACAAAGAACTTCTGCCTCGTGATCTCAAATTGTCATGGATTGTAAAACCACAAAAAGAAGGTTCGGAAGTACTCAGCCTGTTTGGGTTGAAAGCCAAAGGACGTGATGCAGGACCAGCCCTCACAGGAGAATACATCACAGATGCCCGAAAAGACATCGAACAAAACGGACGTGTATCCGTGTCTATGTCAATGAATTCGGAAGGAGCAAAAATCTGGAAAAGACTTACAGGAGAACACGTTGGAGACCAGATTGCCATCTTACTTGACAATTATGTATATTCAGCTCCAAACGTAAACCAAGAGATTCCAAACGGACGTTCCAATATCACCGGTGGATTCACAATCGAAGAAGCGGAAGATTTGGCGAATGTATTAAAAGCCGGTAAACTCCCCGCTCCTGCAAGAATCATAGAAGAAGCGGTAGTAGGACCATCCTTGGGTAAAGAGGCGGTAAGTGCCGGACTCTGGTCATTTGTTTTTGCCTTCCTGATGGTATTATTGTTTATGTTTCTCTACTATTCCAAATCAGGTCTGATCGCCAATATCGCTTTGGTAACCAATATCTTCTTCCTATTTGGAGTGTTGGCATCCTTTGGTGCTGTGCTTACACTGCCCGGTATCGCCGGTATCGTTCTCACCTTAGGAATGGCAGTAGATGCCAACGTGATTATTTTTGAACGTATCAAAGAAGAGTTGAGAGCCGGTAAAGGTATAAAATTAGCAATTGAAGATGGATATAAATTTGCTTACTCTGCCATCATTGATGGTAATGTTACGACCTTATTGACAGCGATTATCCTGTTTATCTTCGGCTCAGGCCCCGTACAAGGATTTGCTACCACCTTAATCATTGGTATTCTCACCTCTCTATTCTCGGCAATCTTCATTTCAAGATTGATTTTCACAACATTGTTAAGAAAAGGAACGAATATTTCCTTTGGAACAAAAGCCACTTTAAACTTCTTAGCCAATGCCAAATATGACTTTATCAAAGTCCGTAAAATCGGATATATTATTTCCGGCACCTTGGCTATTGTAGGTGTCATTTCATTGTTTACATTGGGATTGAATTATGGTGTGGACTTCTCCGGAGGTAGAACTTATACCATCCGTTTTGATCAAGGTGTCAAAGTAAATGATATTCGTAAATCCTTAGCCGAAGTGTTTATTGATGAAGACGGCAATAGTGTCTCTTCGGAAGTAAAAACATTTGGTCCTGACCGCCAGATCAAAGTGACTACCAAATATATGATTGACAGTAATAATCCGAATATCGATATCGTGATTCAAAAGAAACTCTTCACTGCCTTGAAACCCTATTTTGCAGATCAAAATATCAATGAGAATATCTTTATTTCGGACAGTGAAAAATCTGACAAAGACATCGGAATTATGAGTTCTCAAAAAGTAGGGCCAACCATCGCAGATGATATCAAACGTAAATCCGGCTGGGCAATCCTCTTCGCACTGATTGTAATCTTTATCTATATCGCCATTCGATTCAAAAAATGGCAATATGGTCTGTCCGGTGTTATTGCACTCTTCCACGATGCTTTGATTACCATAGGTATCTTCTCCTTATTCTGGAAAATATTACCATTCAATATGGAAATAGATCAAGCATTTATTGCGGCGATTTTGACCATTATCGGATATTCTATCAACGATACGGTGATTATCTTTGACCGTATTCGTGAATACATATTCTTACACAAAAGACATGATCTCAAAACCAACATAAACAATGCTTTGAATAATACTCTGTCACGTACAATAAACACATCAGGCACTACCCTCTTGGTATTGATTACGATTTTCATCTTCGGAGGTGAGATCATTAGAGGATTTGTTTTTGCTTTGACTGTCGGAGTGATCGTGGGTACCTATTCCTCATTGTTTGTTGCCAGCCCCATCGCTTATGATATGATTACAAACAAAGATGCGGAGATCCAAGAGAAAAAGAAAAAGACAGCAACTAAAAAGAAATAATCATCGATTGTTTCATATTGCTTGTTAAATACTATAAAGCCTCCTGATGGAGGCTTTTTTATTTCTCTTTGCATCAATATTTTATGTCTAAATGCAAGGTCTGCTGCCCCCACTCAACCACATGAAAGAGAATGAATTACACAGAAAAATCAATAATAAAACACAAGAAAAATCAGTATTTTTTCTAAAAGCCCTTCAATTATTTTATTCTCAAAAAAAGATTTTCGTTTTATAGAAG
>CAZLTF010000187.1:0-4185 GCA_964562195.1 uncultured Bacteroidales bacterium
TTTTACAAGCTTTGATTTTGGTTACTATAGTTTCTGCGACCATCATTCAGTCGATCGGGGATAGTGTGGCGCGCGGCTTGGGAATGTTGGGTGCATTGTCGATTATCCGGTTTAGAACTACGGTCAAAGATTCACGCAACATTGTGTTTATGTTTGCCGCTATTGCCATTGGTATTGCTTGTGGAGTATATAGTTTTACGATTGCGATTATCGGTACACTCGGCTTTTCCATTACGGCATTTCTGTTGCGCTATTCTTCTTTTAGCACCAACCGCAATTTTACGGCGAAAATGAAAGTTCAGCTTGACAAGTCTCTGATTTCATTGGAGGATGTCGAAAAAGAGATTGCCGTTCATTGTAAAAAATATATCCTCAATAAGCAGGACGTAAATCTTAAAAAAGAAATTCAAACTACCAATTATTACTATGAGCTAAAATTGAAAAGTGAAAATGTTGAAAAAGAATTGATAGATCGTTTGCAAGAAATGGAAGGTGTGCGTGTGATGCAATTTTCGATGGAAAGGAATTTATCATATAATATCTAAATATTTGATAATGAAGCGAATAAATACCATCTATATTGTATCTTTGATCTTGGCTGTCGCCCTCTATATGATGTATGTGAAAGTCAAGGGTGATTCTGCATTTTTTTATGGCTTCGCCCAAAACAAAGAAACTGAGATCAACCACAACAAAAATGTTTTGATTCAAGAGGTATATGTGACACCGGGGCAGGAAGTCAAAAAAGGTGATCTGCTTTTGATTGTCCAGAATACTTCCATTCCTTCCAAAATTAATGAATTGAAATTGAAAAAGGAGGTTGTCTCCATCAGTTCACAACAAGAAATCAAGAGAATCCGCAATCGTATTCAAGAACTTCAATTTGAGAAATCAAAAAAACTTTCCGGCTTAAACCAAAATATCTCGGAATTGGAAGAAAAAATCGAGCTAAATAAATCACTCTATGAAGGCTTGAAGAGTGTAAACTACGACTCCAAAGATTATAAGTCTCGCAATCAGTTGAAATTGGAATTTCTCAAAAAGAGCGTGAAAAGTCTTATCCAAAGTTACGATCAAGAGATTGCCTTTCAGCGAAGCCTTTTGCAAAATGTCGATGCACCTTTGCAAATAAAAAAAGAAATAATTGATTCCGAGATTGAACATTATCAGGCTGAGCAAGAGAAGCTTAGGATATATGCACCCTCCGATGGATTGATTGGAAATATTTTTTGCAAAAAAGGGGAATACTTCTCTGCATTCAAAAGTTTTTTGGATTTTTATCAAATGAATCCTACGCTGGTGAAAGGTTTTGTGCACGAAAGTTTGTTGCTCAAAGTCCAAGTTGGCAACAAGTTGAGAGTCTCTTCGAGTATGCATCCCGAACATTCCGTATTGGGAATAGTAACCGGTTTAGGATCACGTATTGTAGAAATTCCCGAACGCCTGAGAAAAATTCCGGAAATAAAATCGTATGGACGTGAAGTCTTAATAAGCATTCCTTCGGATAATAAATTTTTGCAAAAAGAAAAAGTGATGCTCACTACGATTCGTCAACATTAAGTATGAAAGGAAATATTGTGTCAATAAATAATACATAATTTAAAGATGAAGTTTGTTACTACCTTGTATTTCCGGATTGTTTTAAGTAGTCTTTGGTTCTTGCCGTTTGTGCTCCATGCACAACGGACATTGTCGCCCGGTGATATCATTCATGAAAATTTGAAGTTGTACAGTTTTCAGACTCCTTATGCCGGTGTATTGGATTATTATTCATTACATAATACCTATTTACCCATTATTGATAAAGTTAATTTTCGCACGGAAACCAACCAGTTGGATTTTTACCAACAAAGGTATCAACTTCGTTTTAATTTCAATACATTTGGAGAGCAGGAAGCGATGTATCATCTGACGACAGCTATGCGCTTGAAATATCAAATAAGACAGAAAAACCTCCTTCGCAATACGCTAAGAGACATATATCAGGATCTTATTTCACTTTATTTTCTCCGTGAGGAGCAAGTGATTGATACTGTGAGAATTAATATTGTAAAAGATTTGCGAAGAGTATATCAAAAGATGCTTCGCAATAATAGTGATTTTAAGTTGAATGATTGGCTTGAAAATGAAGAGGATATTATGCAATCCGAAATTGCCATTCTGAAAAACAAAGAAAGCAGCGAAGCGATTATCAAAAGATTACGACTGGATTCCATAGATGGAGTACTAACGGATTTTGAGGGATGGATAAGCATTGAATCCATACGAAATTATATTTTTTCTTTAAAGATGGATGAGGATGCTGCTATGGATAGCGAAATGGACATTGTACGCGAAGAGATTGCCGGAGCAGAATACGAACTGGAAAAAGCCAAAGGACGGAAAGTATTTGATTTTGTCCAGTTTCAATACAAACGAAATGACAAATGGATGCCCGGAGAACAAATCTCCATTGGTGCCAGTTTTGATATTCCCTTGGGAATGACCAATCGTGCCGATATCAACAAAGCCGCCATAAAGTGGCTCGAAGAGCAAGACAGGAGAATGATTCAAGAGAAACAAAAACGAAGGGAATTGAAAAAACGGATTGATAAAATGGATATTTTGATGAAACAATACGATGTCTTCGTACGTTTTGTCGAAGAGCAAAAATTGGAAGAAACCTATGAAGCATATCTTGAAACCAATATGCTTTCTCCCTTGGTACTTCTCAAAATCAGAAAAACCATCCTTTCGCAAAAAAAGAAAAAAAAATCTATCGAACACGAAATATTTAAAGTGTATCTGGATATTTTATTCCGTTCCGGCGTACTCGTACAAATGCCATTGAGAAATTATTTGCTTGAAAATCAACCTGTTTTGAAGTAGATTATTCCTGCAAAGAACGATATGTATAGTACTCTACCGGAGCATAGTCATCCGTGAGTACCGGCAGGTCCAATGGAAATTTTTCACGAACGATATTGGCTAACATTTTATGGATACGGGGATCGTTTGATGTAAGGGGAGTCGTGTCTTTTTGCTTGAAAGCCACCAACATCATATTTTGAAAATATTTCCTCTCAGCTCCTTGTGCATTAGGGTATTGCACTGCAAATAATCTTACGTCTTCAAAGACAGAAGAGATGGTACGCAATTCGGCTCGAAGAAAATAATTTTTCTCTTTGTCAAATGCAGCAATGATATTAGCCAAAAATATTCCCTTATCATTCAGATTATCATAAATCTTCTCAATCGCTTCCCGTGTTGTAAGCTGAAAGGGTACTGTCAAAATAGACTTGTATGCATCCATCAATATTGCATCGTACCGATGTTCTTCTTTGTTGAGGAAGGTCCTGCCATCCTCGTGAAAAATTCGTAAATCGGGATTGTCTTCCAATCGAAAATATTTGCGTGCCACTTCCGTTAGTCCGGGATCGATTTCCACGACATCGATCTTTCGTCCCGGAAAATGGTGCAAAAAATATTTCGGATAGGCATATCCTGAGCCGCCAATCATCATAATATGTTGTAAGTCAGGACGAAAATGCAAAGCAAGATCATAATAATTAAGAACCTCAAATGCTAAGCTATCATTGTCAAAATACATTGCCGAACTTCCCTCGTTATTGACAAAAAGTTTGCGGATAGGGATGCCGTTTTTGTCTTTGGTTTCCCGGACGATGACACGATTGTAGCGGGTATCCAAATCAATATACTTGTGTTCAAAATTTTTAAAACTCATTATCCCTGCGCTCATTATCGCAAATAGAATGGCAAATGCCAAATATTTTTTGTGGGTGAGCATAGACCAAACGATTGCCAAAAAGTATAGACTGACGATCATCCACAGTAAGATATTGAAATGTCCCCAAAACGGGATGAGCCAAAAACCACCTGTTACTGTTCCGAGAATGCTGCCGAGTGTAGAAGAAGCATAGAGTTTCCCAATAGAAGCGCCACTATGCGTCATATCCGTGAGAATAAGTTTGGCACTCAGCGGAAGTATGCCGCCGAGAAAGACGTTTGCAGGAACAAAAAGCAAGATGGCACTAAGTAGGGTTTTGACTTGTAGGTCGTAGATTTTGTGTGAGATAGCAATGATTATCTTTTGACTTCCGAGAGTCGTATAAAGCATAAAAAAACCACTGGCAAGCAGTGTCCATAGTAGTAATTTTTCGGCTGAAAACTTATCTGCCAGTTTAC
>CAZLTF010000188.1:0-1708 GCA_964562195.1 uncultured Bacteroidales bacterium
GATTTCTTTTTCTTCTTTGTTTTTCCAGTGATAGTCTATGATGTATTCGGTTTTCCCCTTTTTATCTGCTACGATTTGAAAAAATGTTTCCGGTTCGCTAACCGGTATTTGAAGTGCTTTATTTTTTTCTCTTGAATTGGAAAGCAAGAGTGTATTTTCAACGCCATTGGGAGGATAAGCAAGCAAAATAGAAACAGTAAGTGTATCTCCAAAATTTGGATTCGTCTTATCTATATGTAAATCAATGATTTCACTTCCCTTTTTCTCTTTGATCGTTCCATCTTCTTTGTATTTAAGAAAGTAGAGAAGCTTTCCTTGATTATCATAAAATTCGTATGTTATCGGATTGCCATTATCATAGAAAAATTTCCATTCTCCGATTTTTGTTCCATTTTTCAGATGTCCGACATAGCCGGCTACACCATTTGCATAAAGTGCTTGTTGTAAACCATTTAAGGCACCTCGATGATATGTCTCATAGTAAACTTTGTTTTCATATAAGTAGATTCTCAATCCCTCTCTTTTATTGTTTACGAAATTGATCGAATCGACTAATTCTCCCTTTTCGCCAAATTTTAGATAAACATAATTGGAGTCATTTGTCATTATTTTCTTTCCGATTAATTTTCCGGTCTTGTCTTTTAATATTTGGATTTGCTTACCATTTTGGTTTTCTACTGTTTGCCATTTGGGTTTGCTTGTACAAGCCATGATAAGGGTGAAACCGATTATTATCAACATGTTTGTTCTCATTGTAAAAATGTATTTGTGAATAAATTTCTTTGCAAATGATTATTTCTCAATTTTTCTCCCATGTTCATCCAGATGAATATCGACTTGCGGATATGGGATTTTAATGTTATTTTCAATGAATTTTTGATTAATTATCTTTCGTATATCGCTTTTAACCGATTCAATGCGAAATATTTCCTCACTAAAAAAAAGCAATTGAAAAAGCAACGAGGATTCTCCAAAGTCAATCATCCGAACCTCAATATTTTCTGTACGCTTGACATGAGGATGTTGCTTGGCACTTTCTTCCAAAACTTGTGTTACCAGTGAAACATCACTATCGTAAGAGACACCAATATTGATATTGAAACGAATGCTTTTTGCTTTATGAGTTAGGTTGATGACTTTATCGGTAACAAT
Source organism: uncultured Bacteroidales bacterium (assembly GCA_964562195.1). Taxonomy (GTDB): domain Bacteria; phylum Bacteroidota; class Bacteroidia; order Bacteroidales; family S143-32; genus S143-32. The sequence continues at coordinate 1,153 of CAZLTF010000188.1, forward strand.
TTTAGAATTGGGAATAAATACTACAATGCCGTCGCGGTTAAGGCATTCGGTAGTCCGCAATCCTATATTTTCAAGCCGGAGCACCTCGTTGTCTATTTGAAGGATGTCTCCAATTTTTGTTTTTCCTTCAAAAAGAAGAATAATTCCGGAAATAAAATCTGTAAAAGTCTGCTGCAAGCCTAAGCCGATACCGACCAAAAGAGCGGCTGAACCGGTGAGCAATGCTGAGATTTTAATGCCGATGGAGTTGAGTATCAAAATGATGGAAACCGTCCAAACAAAATATATAATTATCTTTATTAATGTGTAAACATTCTCTTTATGTACGGATTTAGATTTGCTAATTTTATAAATTGATCGTTTGATAACAAACGTAATAAGTTTTGTGACCAGAACAATGAGAAGAATACTAACAATATTCTCGACTGTGAATGTGTAACTATCCAATGCTATCAATTTGTATTTTAGAAATTCATTCACTGAGAGTCGATTTTATATTTGTAATGACAGTAAGTGGTTTATGAGAATTTTTTGGATCATTGAAAACATCATTCGA
>CAZLTF010000189.1:0-6395 GCA_964562195.1 uncultured Bacteroidales bacterium
TGGCTCAATTTTCCCGACAATCCGGAAATGAATTAATCAATCCATCTTTTTTTTCTATCCAAAACGTGATAGATATAAACCTGTTTGGGGATGCGTTCTCCCTCTTTTGTCCGTATATCGTGAGCGACTGCCATAATTTCATAATCCGAGTACCACTTTACGGTTCCGGCTTTGAGAGTATCCCCGGTAATGACTATTTGCTTTTTTTTGTCATAAACAAAATAGTGCACCGAAGCCATTAACTCCCGCAAGTCTTTATGTTTTTTGAAGACTATGACAAATCTTCCATCCTTATTTGTCTTCGTGGCATACTTAGACCCAAAACGGGCACTTGCGTACTCCTCCATTTTTTGATTCCCTATGCTATATTTTGTTGAAGAACAAGCAAATAATGCCGAAAAAACAAACAAATAAACGAACAGCCTCATTTTTTGATAATTTTCGTAGTTTTAAAAAATCCATTGGGAGAAGAAATCTTGATGATGTAAGTATCCGGAGGAAATAAAAAATCCAGAGAGAGATGATGTGCTCCGGCAGGATACTTTTTCCACCCGCTTGCAAGCAACTTCTCACCTGATATAGAAAATATCTCATAGTTTAGATATGTCTCTTCTGCCAGTTCAATATCCATAGAAAGTTTCTTCTCAAGCGGTTGGGGATATGGATCGGAAATATGAATTTTGCCGGACAAACTACTGTATTCCACGACATCTGTATATTTCAGATTGACTTTTGCAAAATATACGTTAAGGTCGCCATCATTGGTGCGTCCATCAGACCAAAAAGCGATTGCGGTATGATTGCTTGCCACCAATTGATGATATTCTCCTATACCGAAATCATTGCTTGCGGGAATAACATAGTCAAAATCACTCGCCAAAGAGTTTAATTTTACCTCTTCAAAACTTTGTCCTCCATCTTAAGATATTCCCATATAAAAATCTGTCATTTTGGTAGAATCAGCATAATTTCTCCGGTCATACCAATCCATAATGACCGTACCGGCATCATTGACATAAATACTTGAATAAAACTGTTGGATATTGTATTGAGCATCATTATGAACAATATGGGGAGTACTCCAATACTGCCCGCCATCATCGGAATAGGTAATAAACACATTAAAGTAATCCGGACTGTATTCTTCTGACGCTGTGTAGCTTAGATAGAGCCGCCCATCATATTTTCCACCGGAATTATCAACCGCAAGATAAGCAGTCGGCTGAAACCGCATTGAAATATCCGGTGCATTGAAAGTATAATCAGGAAAAGAAACTATAGGTGTGGAATGATAAATAGTAGCACCTCCATTTGAATATTCTTGAACATATACCGTATTGATGGAATCCGTCAGCGCTACCGTAGAAGTAAATACAGTACCATCCCTTCTTACGACTACGCTCGGCAGATGATCTCCGTCCGGAATGGGCAGAGAATCAATGGTTTGAAAATTATTATTAAGGGTGTATAGCATAGGAATTTCTTCGACAACAGGAATATAAATATTGCCGGAATGTGAGGAATTTGCAAAAGTATCAATGGCAAGCCAAGGTTTATCCGAATCATTATGGACTACTTTTTTGAGATACTCCCAATTGGCACCCCCGTCAGCAGACTTTGAGAGTATCGTATATACCGTATCATTCGTTTGGTCTATCATCAAATCAACCAAATACAGATTTCCCGCGTCGTCAAAAGACAACACGGCATCCCCACATTGTGAATTGTCAGCGGTACCATGATAATCGCTAAGATTCCACGTAAGACCATAATTTTTGCTGTAATAAATATGTGTATAAAACGCATCCTGACTGCCAAAACCATATTGAACAACCACGACTATATTGTTGGTATCCAGCGGGTTGATGGCAGCATGCAATTCCGCTTCGGGATGATCTGCATCATTCAATATTGCATCCTGAGAAAATCCCACGATTGAGAAAAACAAAAATACCCATAGTAAATATTTCATATCATTATTTCTGTATTAGTAAATCAATATTCATAAACAAACCGCAAAGGTAAGAAAATATTTCAATTGTAAAAATAATATTTCACTGATAATAGGATTTTAAATAAAACATCCTGTTTTTTATACACAAATGATGAAATTTACCTATTCAATGCCTGATATACTCACAAAGTTCCGGAATGACTGCTTCAAAAGCAAAAAACAGGTTTAAGGCGAGATGGATTGCTTTCTTTCCAATGATATTTTTGCAATAAAATACAAATTCATGCTTGCAAAAACAGGACATTTCAAGGCTGAAACAAATAGAAAATAAAAAAATATTTTCGATGAACAAAAATCGTACTTTTGTCTTTAGTTTATACAGGCTTTTTGCCTTCGATAAATCGTGTTGTATGTTGCAAATGTTTTTGGCAGTATTGGTATTCGTAGGAATTTCCGTGATGATCATGGGATTTCGTTTATTTTTTGTGAGCGGTGGGAAATTTCCGGATTCCCGCATCGGGCATAGCAAAACATTAAGAAAAAAAGGCATCTATTGTCCGCAAACATTGGACAAGATCGAACAGAAATCCTGTGCCGGATGTGCTTTTGCCGAAAATACTCAAAAGCTACATTCATAAAAGTTAAACACAGAACAACATATTGAATACGACCATATTACCTTCACCGGCAATATAGAATGCCATCAGCAATAAATAGCAAAAAAAAAGAATGATTCCGGTCAAAGAAAAGGGGTCAGTTCAAGAAGTAGGGAGAGCGGAGTATTTTACGCACCAATCCATATAAAAGAAGCTTTTTTCCATTGGCATTCAAACCGGTTATTTGTTTTTGTAAAGTTTTGAATCAGAGCAAAACTTTCTTCATTTTCCGTTAAAGAAATAAACTTCTTTCAGCAGAAAAAAAACTCATCATCCCGTTTCACCTCAGTAGCCGGATCATCCCCCGAACGCAAAACCTTATTACCTTATTGGTGAAGGCAAATTTTGCATATTTGACTTGTATCTGTCTGATATTGAATCAAATAAACAAACTGTATAATAAATCGTAAAGAGAGATGGTGTTTTTTTGGACAGACTGCCGTTCCGGACGCTACACCCATAAACCAAAGAGATTTGAAAAAATGAATCATCGGTCATTCACACTTGTATTTTGAGTAAATCCGGCTATCGTTTTCCGAAAATTCTACTTCCTATTCTCACCATTGTACTCCCCTGCTCGATGGCTAATAAATAATCGCCGGACATTCCCATCGAAATTTCCGTAAAATATTCTTCATTCGAAGAATACTGTGTTTTGATCTCTGTGTAAATGCCGGACAAAGTACTAAATTCACGTCTTATTTGCTCTTTATCAGTGGTATAACTTGCCATTCCCATTACACCACGAATACGAATATTTTTCATATCCGAATATTCGGCTGATTCCAATATTGCTTTTGCTCGATGAAGGTCAAGACCATATTTTGATTCTTCCTCAGCGATGTGAAATTCCAATAAACAATCAATATTACGGTTCAATAAGGCAGCTCTCTTATTTATTTCAGACAAAATCTTCAAGCTATCTACGCTATGGATCAGCTCGACATAAGGAGCTATATATTTCACTTTATTAGACTGTAGATGCCCAATAAAATGCCAGCGAATATCCTTAGGAAGTACCTCTGCTTTATCTCTCAACTCAAGAGCCTTGTTCTCACCAAAGACCCTAATTCCAGCTTTGTATGCTTCCATCAACAAGGCAATGGGCTTGGTCTTGGAGACGGCTACCAAGGTCACATTTTGAGGTATTGTCTTTTGAATCTCTTGAATATTTTGTGCTATCATCTTACTTCAATATTTAATGCAAAATTAATAATATTTTGCTTCATAATATTATTCTGTTTTTTATGTTATGATACAAATGTAACAATATTTTTTATTTTATTTATGTTCACAAGTGTAATCTTGTAAACATTTTTGCTATTTCATTGATAAATATATGGCATATAATACGGATTGGCAGAGCAAACCGAAATACAACACTCTATCACACTTTATCTCAGAACATATACAGTCCTTACTTAAACTATTTATTTAAAATAAATCTATCAATTTTCGGGATGTTTTTGGATGTAATTTTTGTTTTTCCGGTAAATGGAAATGTTATATTCAATATATTTACATTTGTAACCGTTTATTGTGTAAATATTTTTATTACTTTTGTAAACAAATAAAAATGCAAAAAATGAATACAAGAATTGCGAAAATATTAAAGGAAAAAGCCTTGAGCAACAAAGCATTTGCAGAGCTATTGGGAATTCAACGTTCGGGTGTATCTCATCTTTTATCGGGAAGAAATAAGCCCAGCATTGATTTTGTCATCAAATTGATAAATCAGTTTCCCGAGATCAGTATGAAATGGTTAATCTTGGGAAAAGGAGAAATGTACTCTACTCCTACCCCGCCGCAATTCTTCTCAAAAGAAGAGAAAAAGAATATTACGGATAAAAATGAAGAAAAAGAGAAACTTTCCGGCGTATTACAAAAAATCCCTCCCCAAAACAAGGCTACGGAAATTGAAAAAATTATTTTATTGATGAAAGATGGTAGTTTTAGAGTATTTCAATAAACGAGGGCTGCTGAAAATCACAGAAGTGCCTTCATTTTTTAATTTCATATACCTGATTTGACACTGGTTGGAAAAGGGAGGCGCTTCTGTGGAACGAAAACATCCTCTTTGAAAATAGTATAAATGCAGGATTTTTTGGATGAAGTTTTGATTTTTCTTGCATTATATTATTGATATATCTACACATCCCATTCTCTATCAGGTGTTTGAGAGTTTTTTTTCAGCAGCCACAGCCCCTATTAGAAGGATACTCTATGCAGTCAAACGGAAAAAAACTTACACTTCAAGATATTTCATCAGCGCATTGTAATTGTCCAATAAATCATCACTGAATTTGGATCTTTTTTGATAACTTTCCAAAATTCTATATCCATATCTTTCCAACTCACGACTAATTCCGGTTATTTCTAATGTATTGAGTTTGATATGAATCCTGATAAAAGGAGATTGTTCATTTGTTTCTACATCGAGGCATATAATCTTAGCATTTTGAGCCTCTACAATTTGTGCAATGCGCGATAACATATAGTCGTGCGTATTCACTTCTAATATTAATACACTTCCCGGCAGTCGAAAGGACGATTTGCCAACGATGGATTGGAAAAAAGAGTATTCATCAATAATTCCCAGATAACTCATATTATCATCCAAAACCACCAAGCATGAGCCTTCCGGGCGATCAAATTCTTTCAAAACATCAAACCAATGTGAATGAAGTGGAATATAGTGCGAGTTATCCAATTGATTTATTAAGTCCTTGATGCACATCTTGTCATTTTGTCCGCTGATCATTTTTTGCGAGACAATTCCTACAAAAGTACCATCATTGACTACCGGAAATTCAATAAGTCCCGCTTTTTGCATTGCTTCTACGGCGGCAGATACTCGATCCTCCGGATGCAAAGGAGTTATTTGATTATTTAATACACTTTCCAATTTCATTTTTTCACATTATTACACCCGCAAAAGTACTTTAATTTTATTGTAAATAATCTCTTTTTTTTTTAACCATAAATCTTCGCCACCAGGATGGAACAACGCAGGTTTCCAGCCCTTCATTGTTGTATAGCACTTTATTGAACATAGAAATTTTTCCTGCGAAACAAAAAAAGTAGCGCTCACAAAAAATTACCGGACTCTTGACGTATTGGGTGTTGTGAACAAGCTATCATATTTCATCGCGAGATGTAATATAAAAAAAACATTATCAAGACAAAGCGGGCAGTTTGCTACCGCCGCCAATACTGAGGCATAAAATTTTCGTTTATTTGATTCCAATAGTCTTCATTTACGATTTTGCCATCCGGAGTTTTCAGACGGCGGTCATAGACATAGATCACAGGATTGAACAGGGGGTCATCGACGGCAACGGTAAATTTCTTTCCGCTTTCTTCACCGGCAGGTTCTTCTTCTTCAACGAGCACTGTGAAGCCATTAAATTCCAATAGCTCCTTCAAAAAACGCATCCGGTCTTCACTTACACCTTTTTCTACAAAACTAACAAATGTTTCGCCGAGATGTCCAAATTCGTGTTTTATATTCATTGCCATAATCTTGTGTTTTTTATATTTGTTACGGGCGAAAAGAATAGCATATAAATCATCGTTTTATCATATTCACCAACTTTATTACCCATAGAATTTTTGTTTTTCTTTTATTACCACCGGCTATCAATCACGGTCAGACACCAACGATCTTGCTGATTGTCTGTATATAATCATAAAACGGACTATACATTCCCAGTAGGAAAAGTCCCAATATCACAGCGATCATTCCGATGCGAGTCAAGAGATCACTCCGAAAATAAGGAATGGGT
>CAZLTF010000190.1:0-2958 GCA_964562195.1 uncultured Bacteroidales bacterium
ACAATTGAGAATCGGAATGCGTGTCAAACATGCACGCTTTGGCACCGGAAAAGTCATCTCTCTGGAAGGAGAAGGACAAAATGCAAAAGCCAAGATCCAATTTCCCGCAGTTGGTACAAAAACGCTTCTGTTGCGTTTTGCCAAATTGGAAATATTATCTTGACGACACCTTCTCAAATTCAAATCCGGAATAGACGAGCAATGCACTTTTGTAGCTTAGCCTAAATAAGGCTTGCTAAAAAACTCTCAAACAGGTGAAAAAGAATGAATTACGCAACAATATCAATAATAAAATGCAAGAAAAATCAGAGCTTTTTCCAAAAAGTCTTACATCTATTTTATTCTCATCAACAAAACAATTATGTATTCCCATATTTCCTGTTTTTATATTTCCTTCGTCAAAGAGAAGCCCTGCAAATATATTTGAAACAAAAGCAAAACAGCCCCTTCTATTCATCTAAAACAATTTTCATAGCAGAAGAAAAAAGATGTACTTTTGCAGAACAAAAAGAAAAAAATGATGAAGAAATTCAAAAGACATACGATCACGACCGCTTTACCTTATGCCAATGGTCCGATTCACATCGGACATCTCGCAGGTGTCTATGTTCCGGGTGATATTTATGCCCGCTATCTACGGATGAAAGAAGAAGATGTCCTATTCATCGGAGGTTCCGACGAACATGGCGTACCCATTACCATCAAAGCAAAGAATGAAGGCTTACGTCCGCAAGACATAGTAGATCGATATCATGGTATCATCCGCAAATCTTTTGAGGATTTTGGAATTTCATTTGATATATATTCACGTACCTCATCTGCCATACATCATCAAACGGCATCTGAATTTTTCACCAAATTGAATGATAAAGGAGAATTTGAAGTAAAAACAAATTCTCAATATTTTGATTCCCAAGCCAATCAATTTTTAGCCGATCGATATATCACCGGCACTTGCCCGCATTGTGGCTATGAGAAAGCCTATGGTGATCAATGTGAGAGCTGTGGCACTTCGTTAAGCCCACAAGAGCTGCTCAATCCTGTATCCGCTTTGACCGGAAATGTTCCCATCGAAAAAGAAACAACACACTGGTATTTACCACTTCAGAACTATGAAGGATGGCTACGCAAATGGATTTTGGAAGACCATAAAGAAGACTGGAAAGCCAATGTATTGGGACAAGTGAAATCATGGTTGGATATAGGTCTGCAAGCGAGAGCCGTGACACGGGATCTGGATTGGGGTGTTGAAGTACCATTGGATGAAGCCGAAGGAAAAGTATTGTACGTATGGTTTGATGCACCCATAGGCTACATCTCGGCTTCCAAAGAATGGAGCGAAAAAACCGGCAAAGACTGGAAACCTTATTGGAAAGATGAAAATACTCGTCTGCTTCATTTTATCGGAAAAGACAATATTGTATTTCACTGCATTATTTTTCCTGCCATGCTCAAACAGGAAGGGAGTTACATATTGCCCGAAAATGTACCTGCCTTTGAATTTATGAACCTCGAAGGTGATAAGATTTCCACTTCCCGCAATTGGGCTGTGTGGCTACACGAATATTTGGAAGATTTTCCTCAAAAACAAGACGTATTGCGCTATGTCTTGACTGCCAATGCACCCGAAAATAAGGATAACGACTTCACGTGGAAGGATTTTCAAGCACGAAACAACAATGAACTCTTAGCCGTTTTTGGCAATTTTGTCAACCGGATCGTAGTTCTCACACACAAATATTTTGATGGGCGAGTGCCCAAATTGGGCAAACTATCTCCCGATGAAGAAATATTAATACAGGAAATAGCAAATATACCTGCCAGAGTATCTCGTTCACTCGATCGTTTTCGTTTCAGAGAAGCACTTTCGGAAATGATGAGCATGGCTCGACTTGGCAACAAATATTTGACAGATAGCGAACCGTGGAAAATATGGAAAACAGATCCCGAACGCGTACAAAGCATTCTCAATCTATCAATACAGATCGCTGCCAATCTGGCAATTGTCGCTGCCCCTTTTCTTCCACACACAGCCCAAAAAATGAAGACCTTGTTTAATCTTCCGGATTATCATTGGAAAGATGCCGGAAACAGCAAACTGCTTCAAGCCGGTCATCCCATCGAAAAAGCCAAGCATCTATTTGAAAAAATCGATGATGAACAGATTCAAAGGCAGATTGACAAACTTCAACAAACAAAAGCGGACAATGCCGAGGCAAACATCACATTAGAAACTCAAAAAAAACCGGTTAGCTTTGATGATTTTCAGACCTTGGACATTCGTACAGCCACCATTCTGGAAGCAGAAAAAGTGGCAAAAACAAAAAAATTATTAAAAATCAAACTTGATACCGGCATAGATCACAGAACGGTAGTCTCCGGAATTGCCGAATATTACAAACCGGAAGAATTAACAGGCAAACAAGTCCTCGTACTTCTCAATCTGCCACCTCGAAAACTCAAAGGCATCGAATCACAAGGAATGATCTTAATGGCTAAAAATCACAAAGGAGAGCTGTGTTTTGTAAGCCCCGAAAAAGAATTTCATCCGGGAAGTAGTGTACATTAAAAGAAAATCTCTTTAATCATTCAATTGTCAATGTATTTTTACCACATTGACAATAAGATTAAACATATTGCGTATTGCTAATAATAGTTCTTTTGAATAAATATTTAAATTGAAAAAAAATCTAATCATATTCATCTTCCTTTTTCTCGTTAGTGGAAAAGGAATAGCGCAAGTGAATGACCCTGTCATTCGCCTTGAGTTTCCTATTGCATACGAAGGAGATATGTTTTACAATATCCCTTGTGACACCAATGGTTTTTTGCTACTACGAAACATATCCGTCTCCAAATCCGGTGAATATACATGGGAAATGACCCTCTACAATACTTTTTTTGTCAAACAAAAAACCAATACGATTAGCATTGATGCCACCTTAAGATTTGCAAAAT
>CAZLTF010000191.1:0-18946 GCA_964562195.1 uncultured Bacteroidales bacterium
GTCAGAATATTTTTGTTAGATTCCGATTGATTGATATATGTGATAATCTTATTTTTCATTGTGCCAAAACCATCATATCTTACTATGAATGTCTATTTTTGTTGTGTTTCTCATTATCAAGATGGAATAAAAAAACATAAAAAAGAGAATTCCTGCTTGCCGGTTTAACATTGATTCGGTCAAAAAATTAATGCATACAATCAATAAAAATCCAAACAACAGAATGTCTTTATTTTTCAAAGCTACATAAAAAGGTGTAAAAAGAAGGATGACAAACCACAAAAATCCAAATATTCCGAGCTTTATAAATACTTCAAGATACTCATTGTGTGCATTAAACGAAATATTACCTACTTTTTTATAGCCGTTTTTTAAGTTTTGTGCGGAAAGTTGAGCTTTAAGATCTCCGGTTCCCACTCCTGTCCAAAAATTCTGCTTGATAATATCCAATGCCGAATCCCACAGAAGTACTCGCGTAGAGACACTGGACAAAATATCCATATTCATTTCCTTGACAAAAAGGGTGTGGGTGTTGAGTTGCCGAAACCGTTCATTCCGGTTGAATAATACCAATAATACAAAAATACTAACAAACAATAGTTGCAGGTATCTCGATGGAAAATACTTTCTATCTATGATAATCATTATCATTCCCAACAAAATACCGATAATAATATTTGTTCTGGAAGATAAAAAATACTGAAACAGCAAAGATGTTAGGATGGCTATTCCCCAAATCCATTTCCTTCTCAAAATGTCATTTTGAACAAAGGTGAAAATGATGAAAATACTAAAATTTATATACATTCCAAAATAGGAGGGATGCATAAACAAGGATAGTTTTTCGTAGTAAAAAGTACTGGTGTCTTTGTCGTCAATATATCTCAATGTAGCAATGATAATGTCCGTCAGCATTACCAGCAGAACGGAAAAAATAAATACCAATAATATACGGGTGAAATATTTTTTGAGAATCTGCCATTCAATCATTAGAATAAATGGAAAAATAAAAAAACTCATTTTGACTTCCAGATCAAACCAGGATTCATCTCGATTGTTGGAATAAAACACCCCCGCAAGATGAAATAAATAAAACAGCACAAAGCCTATCAATGTTACGGAAAAGCTTATCTTATTTACGTTGGTGATCAGGTGATAGATAGAGATAGCAAGCATCATGGCAATAAGTAAAGAGAGTGCTTTGAATCCAAACGGCAAAACAAATAAAAATGTCATAAGCGTCCAAAACAAAAACCTCTCTGCAAAGATTTTTTCTTTTGAAGGAAACAGATTGCCGGGCTTTGAAAATATTTTCATCGTGAGTTATCTCTTTTCAACAAGATAAATGAAAGTGCAAAAACGAATCCGGCCAAAGCGAACATCAGCCAATATTTTGCGGTATTATTCCTTTTCTCAAATACTATTTTTCCGGAGGAAATATATTCAATAGAAGATAGAGATTGGAGTTTTCTTTTCAAAATAATTTTTTGAATCCTAAAATCTACGGGAGGCTCAGCGACGACAAAAGTACTGTTACTTTTTGTGTTTAACAAACTATCTTTGAGTGTTTTGCTCTCGGCAATACCTTTGTCATAGGCATCAACCAATAGATGTAGCTCTTCTTTTTTGCTTTCCAATTTCTGTTTTACATAAGGAAGATTAGAATAAGTTGATTGAATCTTTTGTTTGATCTGTTCAAAGTTTGTCGTATCATTCAATATCAATTCAAGTATGAATAGTTGATTATTATGATTGTTTTTTATTGCTTTGATAGAAAGGAGATGGGGTGAGATATTTTTTGTTTGAATATTTGTTTGATTTATTTCTGAGAAAAGTTGGAAGTTGATTTCCGAATTTATTGAGCTGTTAGCCATCAGACGAACTGCATAAGTGTCCTTTTTGTTTGCAGTATAAAAAAATCCCATAATCAAAAAAACCGAAAATATACCCAAGAAGGTGAATTTTTTTTGATAAACTTTTCGGATAGCCACCATGATCAGATCTATCAGATCTATCTCTTTATAATTCTTCTCCATTATCAAGATTTAATATTTTTTGCAAAGGTAGTAAAAAGCGGAAATATACGGATATAAAAAAACCACTCTTCAAAAAAAGAGTGGTTTTTTTATTATCTGTTGAAAAAGCGGTTTATTTTTCAACGGTTTTATTTTTCAAAAGTACATCTTCGATCACCTGAACCAAGGTTTCTTTTGGTAAAGCGCCGACTGCCATTTGAGGTTGTTCGTCAGCGGGGCAGAAAAGCATAGAAGGAATATTTCTGATTCCGAAGGCGGCAGACAATTCGCGTTCTGCTTCCGTATCTACTTTGTAAATGTTAATTTTGCCTTCATACTCGCCTTGCAATTCTTCCAAAATTGGAGCTACTATTTTGCACGGCTGACACCAGTCGGCATAAAAATCAATAATACAAGGGAGCTTTCCTTCAAATTTCCATTCTTGATTTTTTTCGAAATTAAATACTTTTTCTAAAAATACTTCTTTTGTTAAATGTTCCATTTCAATTTATTATTTACTAATTTATTTTACTAATTTATATCTATTACGAATGACAATATGATTTTTATTAATTTCCCAAGACTTCCGTTTCGATGGCTCTGATATAGTCTTCTTTTTGCATAGCGCCTACGCTAAATTTCGGATCTCCATGTTGAGGTACAAAAAGAATAGAGGGGATGCTTTTGATCTGAAATACACTTGACAGTTCTCTTTCTTTGTCTGTATTTACTTTGTAGAAATTTACTTTCCCGTCATATTTTTTTGCCAATTCTTCCATAATAGGTGCGACCATTTTGCAAGGACGACACCAATCGGCATAAAAATCTATCACAATCGGAAGCTCTCCTTTGAAGACCCATTTTTCAGGATTTTCTTCATAATTCCATACTTTTTGTTTAAAAGCAGCAGTAGTCAAATATTTAACAGCGCCTTCTTCTACTTTTTCATCGGACAACTGCAGACCGTCACTTTTGACCTCTACTTGACCTTCTTCTTTTGTCTCTTCTTTGGAAGATTTTTGTCCTTCTCCGCAGGAAACAAACAAAATGCTTACTAATCCTAAAACCCACAATAATTTTTTCATTTCTTTTTTTCTTAAAATTGGTTATTTCTTTTCTTTATCATTCAAAAGTTTGGCAAATTGTGCTTCAAAAAATTCTTTGGGTCTTCCGCCGGTAACCATACTTGGTCTTCCTTTGACGGGGACGAAAAGTACTCTCGGGATACTGGTGATTTGAAATGCACTTGCCAACTCTCGATTTTGTTCGGTGTTTACTTTATAGACTAATATTTTCCCTTTGTATTGTTCTGACAATTCTTCCAAGATTGGGGCTATTCTTTTGCAAGGTCCACACCACACGGTATAAAAATCTATGACACAGGGTACGTCTCCTTTATAATTCCATTCGGTCTCGGTCGTATAATCAAAAACCAATTCTTTAAACATTTTGGTTGTCATCTGGATCGGTTTGTATTCACTTTTGGGGACTGTATTTTTGTTTTTGCTTTGGGCTTGTAGTCCCAAGGCTGACAACAAGAGGATGCCCACGAATAACACTACATTTTTTTTCATTACATTTACTTTAATAATAATTAACTTTTGAACCTCTGTCAAATATGCTCAACTACTTAATTTTACACATTAACAGTTCAATTCCCTTACCAAATATCATTCCAAAAATAAGATTTATTACTTTTGAAACGGATTTAGTCTTGATTTTTTTGATACTTTATGAATTTTATGAAATCCCACTCTATACATTATAATAAGAAAGACAATAAATACAAATATCAATTCCTGTTTGTTTGCCATAAGCAAGAAGTCGTAAATTCCATGCAACAAAACAGGGACAAGTAGTGACAAAACAAAATACAACTTTCTTTTGTTCAAATCAAATCTGGCAATTCCGAAATAATATCCCATTGACACGGCAAACAAGGCATGCGCCGGTACAGCGGTTATTGCTCTCATCAAGCCTGTACGTATCCCATGATCAAAAACATACATTGTATTTTCTAATGCGGCAAAACCCATAGAAATAAATACGGCATAGACAATCGCATCATATTTTTCATTAAATTCTTTCTTTTTCCAAAGGAAAAAATACAAAATGATAAACTTAAAAAACTCTTCCGTCAAAGCAGCCACCACAAAAGCCGTGTAAGCAGCAGCTGACATTCCGATCAATCCCGCCATCCTGTCACTAAGGACTATTTCTGCAAACATTATTGGAACAGCACTGGCAACACCAATCAAAAACACATAAATCAACAATCTGTACGGTTCTTTTTCAAATTTATCTTTCTTGTAAATATAAAGAAGAATCATCAGAACTGGCAATAGTGCTAAGATAAACTGTCCCATATCGAGTAGTATAAAAAATGGATTATTCGATCATATAAATCGAATAATCCATTATTACAAATTTAGATTTACAAATTATTGATAATGGCATCTGCCATTTGGTCAGTAGAGGCGGCACCATTTTGGACAACGTCCGCACGTCCACGCATCTTCATCATATCATACGTCCTTACTTTGCCCTCGGCAATCACTTTGGCAACGGCATCACGAATTTTCTTCGCTTTATCATTTTCATTGATGAAATCCAACATCATACAAGCGGATTCTATCATTGCGATAGGATTTACAATAGAGGTTTCGTAGTCTGCGTATTTTGGCGCCGAACCATGTGTAGGTTCAAATACGGCTACACCGGATTCGGGATTCATTTGAGAGGAGGCTGCAAACCCCAGTCCGCCAATAAGCCCTGCAAAACCATCCGAAACAATATCACCAAACATATTTCCGGCTACGATCACACCATAGTCTTCCGGATTTTTGGTCAACCACATCATTTGTGCATCAATATTTGTATTCCATAGCTCGATTTCGGGATAATCGGCAGCTTGAATTTGTTGTGCCAATTTAAACATCATTCCGGAAGTCTCACGAATTACGTTTGGTTTTTCGGCTACGGTTACCGATTTGTATCCATATTTCTTGGCGTGCTCAAATGCAGCTCTCAAAATTCTTTCGGTATATTTTTTGGTAAAAATACGGGTAGATATAGATACTTCTTCTCTCGGTGCCCATCCGAAGTTTTTGGCAAATTTCGGGTGCGTCATCATCGCATCATATACTTTATCATCCGGATTTGTCCATTCTACTCCTCCGTAGAGACCTTCCGTATTTTGTCTGAAGATGGCTACATCGACCATCGGTTCTTCGATCGTATCGCCTTGACCACGTCGTATAAAATTTAGAGGATTGCCTTTGTAAGATTTGCAAGGACGCATACATACATCCAATTTAAAATGTTGACGCAATGCTACGATAGGACTTGCATATACCAAACCTTGTGCTTGCAATTCGGGTGCTAATTCTTCAAATGCCGCATCTTTGGGCTTGGAAGTGATAGCTCCAAATAATGAGATTTTGTGTTTCTCAATGAGGTCGATTGTCCTCTGTGGAAGTGGATTTCCTTCTTTTTTCCAAAACTCCCAGCCAATATCACCCTCTACATAATCCGCTTCAAATCCGGCTGCTTCCAATACGCGTACCGTGGCATCCAATACGACTCTTCCTATGCCGTCTCCCGGCATCAATACGATTGTTCTTTTTGACATTTTATTTTATATTTATTATTCAAATTTTTTTTTGCAAAAGTAGAGGAAAATTAATTACAAATTACAAATTGTGAATAGTGCATTTGTGAACCTAAATAAAAAGAGAGAATGCTAAGATATAACAGAAATTGTAAAATGCGGTTTCACGTGCTTGATAAGGATAGTTTCATCTGCAATGACCGTTTTAATTTTGTTTGCCGGACAGGTTTAGGTCAATGTAAAAAAACAAAAGAATTTGTGGATGATTTAGACAAAGTCTAAAAAAATATAAAACTTATGTCGAAAAGTTTGTAATTCATTTATTTGATATATCTTTGCTTCGCATAAATATTTAATAATTTAGTACTATGAAAAAATATAATTTTTCTGCGGGTCCTTCTATTTTACCGCAATACACTATTGAAAAAACAGCGGAGAACATATTGGATTTCGGGGGTATCGGACTATCTGTGATGGAAGTTTCTCACCGGAGCAAAGAGTTTGTTGCCGTAATGGATGAAGCACAACAGCTTTTCAAAGAATTGTTGAATATTCCGGCAGGATATTCGGTATTGTTTTTGGGTGGAGGTGCAAGTATGCAATTTGCTATGATTCCTTTCAATCTATTGAATACAAAAGCGGCTTATCTTGATACCGGAGCTTGGGCAAATAAAGCGATAAAAGAAGCAAAGCTGTTTGGTGAGGTAGAAGTATTGGCAAGCTCGAAAGACAAAACCTATTCTTATTATCCCAAGGGATATGAAATTCCCGCAGATGTCGATTATTTTCATATCACGACGAACAATACTATTTATGGTACGGAGATTCA
The DNA here is from genome assembly GCA_964562195.1 of uncultured Bacteroidales bacterium. Lineage (GTDB taxonomy): Bacteria > Bacteroidota > Bacteroidia > Bacteroidales > S143-32 > S143-32. The sequence continues at coordinate 6,455 of CAZLTF010000191.1, forward strand.
TCAAGATATCGATAGTCCTGTACCTTTGGTTGCCGATATGTCGTCCGACATATTCAGCCGTCCGGTAGATGTATCCAAATATGCAATGATCTACGGAGGTGCCCAAAAGAATTTGGGACCTGCCGGCGCTACATTTGTGATTATCAAAGATGATATTTTGGGAAAAGTAGATAGAACAATTCCGACTATGCTTAATTATCAAACACATATTGATAAGGGGTCAATGTTTAATACTCCTCCTGTATTGCCGGTTTTTGCTTCTTTGATGACTTTGCGGTGGTTGAAAGAAAACGGTGGCATCGAGAGTATGTACAAAAAGAATGTTGATAAAGCAAAAGTTCTTTACGATGAAATCGATAGAAATAAATTGTTTGTGGGCAATGTGGTGAACGAAGATCGTTCGTTGATGAATGTTACTTTCGTTATGAATGAAGAGTACAAAGAATGGGAAGCGGATTTTCTCAAATATGCTACGGATCGCGGCGTGTCAGGTATCAAAGGGCATCGTTCGGTAGGAGGATTTCGTGCTTCTATTTACAATGCTATGCCTGCCAGCAGTGTACAAGCATTGGTAGATATAATGCAAGCATTTGAGAATGAAAAATTGAGTTAATCCATCAAAAACAGAAATCAATGACAAAAATAATGGTAGCTACTGTAAAGCCTTTTGCGGCAGCAGCAGTAGAAGGAATTCGTAAAAGTGTGGTAGAAGCAGGTTATGAATTTGCTCTACTCGAGAAATATGACGGTCAAGAAGCTTTGAAAGCCGCTGTGAAAGATGTTGATGCATTGATCATACGGAGTGATAAGATTACGCAAGAGATTTTGGACGCAGCACCGCGTTTGCGTATTGTTGTGAGGGCGGGAGCCGGCTATGACAATGTAGATTTGGAAGCGGCAAGTGCGCGCAACATCGTCGTGATGAACACTCCGGGACAAAATTCCAATGCGGTAGCAGAATTGGCACTCGGGATGATGGTTTTTCAAGCGAGAAACCACTTCAACGGCAAAGCCGGCGTAGAACTTAAAGGCAAAACATTGGGCATTCACGCTTTCGGGCATGTAGGGAGCCTGGTCGCTCGCATCGCACAAGGTTTTGGAATGTTGGTTTATGCTTATGATCCGTTTATCAGCAAAGACAGAATCAAAGAGCATGGAGTAGTAGCGGTAGATAGTGCAGAAGAATTGTACGAAAAATGTCAATATGTCTCTTTGCATATTCCGGCAAATGACAAAACACGCAACTCTATCAATTTTGATTTGCTCAATCGTATGCCTCAGGGGGCTACGTTGGTCAATACTGCCCGTAAGGAGGTGGTGAATGAAGAAGACCTGATTAAACTAATGGAACAACGCCCTGATTTTCAATATTTATCGGATATCGCTCCTGACAACAAAGAGGTGATTGCCAAAAAGTTTGAAGGACGGTTTTTCTTTACACCCAAGAAAATGGGTGCACAAACTGCGGAAGCAAATGTGAATGCCGGTATCGCAGCAGCCAATCAGATTATCGGATTTCTAAAAGAAGGGAATACTACTTTTCAAGTCAATTAGAAAAAAAGATATCAACAAAAAAAGGGCTTTCCGGAATGGGAAGCCCTTTTTGTATTTATAAAGACTCAAATTAATCTTCATTTTTGGAAGCTTCGTATGCTTTGAGCAGTTCTTGCTGTACATCACCGGGGACATTGGAATATTCGGCAAAAGACATAGAATACATTGCTCTACCCGAAGTGATGGAGCTTAAAGAGGTAGAATATCTATTCATTTCAGCCAGAGGTACTTTGGCGGTAATTTTTTGATATTTCCCTTCTCTGTCCATGCCTTGTATGATAGCTCTTCTACCTTGCAGGTCTGTCATCACATCTCCCATATATTCTTCGGGCATCAATACCTCTACATCATAGATAGGCTCTAAGATTTGAGGACCCGCATTTTTGAATGCCATACTGAATGCATTTCTACCGGCTAATTTAAATGAAATTTCATTAGAATCGACGGGGTGCATCTTGCCGTCATAAACATAGAAAACAATATCACGAGCATAGGAACCTGTCAAAGGACCGGTTTCCATACGTTCCATTACTCCTTTGATGATAGCGGGGAAGAAACGTGCATCAATCGAACCTCCGACGATGGAATTGATCATAATCAATTTTCCGCCCCATTCGAGATCAATCACCTCTTCTCCACGATTTGGAAATTCGGTGGAATAGGTCATTCCTTCTACGTAAGGTTCAATCATCATATGTACTTCACCAAATTGTCCCGAGCCACCGGATTGCTTTTTGTGACGATAGTCAGCTTTGGCAGAACGTGTGATGGTCTCACGATATGGAATTTTGGGAGTGTCATAATTTACGGTTATACCTTCTTCTCCTTCAATGATTTTTTTGACTATCGTCAAATGCAATTCTCCTTGACCTTCTAAGATCAATTGTTTCAATTCTCTTGAAAAAGTGAAAACCAGAGTTGGGTCCATTTTGGACATATTGGTCAAGACTTGTCCGAGTTTTTCTTCGTCCGATTGATTGTCGGCGCTAATCGCTACGCGGAATTTCGGTTGAGGAAATACGATGGGAGCTACTTTGACTTGTGGTGCTTTTTGGGCTACGAGAGTATCGTTGACACCTGTACTTTTTAGTTTTACGGTAGCGCCAATATCACCGGCGACCAACCGGGTTACTTTTTCTCTGTTTTTGCCATACATTGTATAGAGTTGTGTTAGACGTTCTTTATTACCATTTGTGGTATTAATCATATCTACGCCTTCTTCTACCGTACCGCTATATACTTTGAAAAATAGCACTTCTCCCAAGTGAGATTCGATTGTAGTTTTGAAAACGGAAAGGATAGTATCGCCGTTTGCATCTATTTTTATTTCTTCACCATCTGTAGTTTTTTCGGATGGCATTTGGTCCGGTGCGGGACAGTTGTTAGTAATATATTCCAACAATCGTCCTACTCCCATATTATGTTTTGCATTGACACAAAGGATGGGAAATAGCTCGCGGGATTGAATACCGGCTTCCAATCCTCGATGAATTTCTTCGGGAGTAAGCGTACCTTCTTCGAAGAATTTTTCCATTAATTCTTCATCACTGGATGCCAGATCTTCGATGAAAGCCATTTGCATTTCTTCGGCTTTATCTTTTTCGCTATCGGGAATATCCAAGATTTCAGGTTTACCACCATCTTCGGGATATTTGTACATTTTCATTTGTACCAAATCGATAAAAGAATTAAATCCTTTTCCTTGATTTACGGGATATTGCATAGCTGCAAAACTTCCGTTGAAAGAGGCTTTAATTTGATTTACCGCTTCCTCGAAGTTTGAATTTTCGTGTTCGAGATGGTTGACAACAAAAATCACGGGAATGTCTGCTTTGATTGCATTTCGCCAGCTGATTTCTGTTCCCACTTCTACTCCGTTTTGAGCATTGATGGCCATCACGGCTACATCGGCAACTTTCATAGCAGCTACTACTTCACCCACGAAGTCATCAAAACCGGGGGTATCTATAATATTGATTTTTTTTCCGTTGTATTCGGTGTACATGACAGTCGAAACGATCGAATTTTCACGTTCGTGCTCTATCGGACGATAGTCAGAAACTGTACTTTTATCTTCTATTGTTCCTCTACGGTTGATGATTCCGCCCTCAAAAAGCATATCTTCTGCCAACGTAGTTTTTCCCGTCTTTGCACCGCCGATGAGTGCGATATTACGGATGTCTTTTGTTTCGTAAACTTTCATTTCCTGAGTATTATTTATTTATACTAAATTTGTTCTTTTAAAAGGCGGCAAAGTTATAAAAAGATTACTTATTTAAAAGCAAGAATTATAAATAATTTTTTATTCTATTTTTTTGATTATAATTTTTGTCTGAATCGTTGTTGTTTTTATTCCTGATTTTGGTACAATGATCGGTAGATTGGGAATGAACTTAATATTGAAAGTGATACTCAATTTTCCGACTTTTTCCACAAATTAATAAATGAAGGCACTACTGTGATTTTCGGCAGACCCGATCATAATATTCACTTGGTAGTTTGAAGTGGAATATTTTGTCTATGGGATGAATTTAATCTCGAAAAATATTAAAATTTTGGTTGAGATGATATAAACTTCATTACTTTTGCAGCTATGGGCGAAAAGATTACAGGCATCATCCTGAGTGGTGGAAAGAGTTGCCGGATGGGGCAGGATAAGGGACTTTGTATGTTGGGCGACAAGCCTATGATTGGTTACGGATTGGAAGTTCTGGAAAGTTTGTGTGATGAGATCTTGATTAGTGCCAACGATTCGTTTTATGAGGAATTTCATTATCCGGTTATTGAGGATAAGATTCGGGATATTGGACCTCTGGGCGGATTGATGTCCGGAATTTCCGAAGCTAAAAACGAGCATATTTTGGTTTTGTCCTGTGATATGCCTTTTGTAAATACTGCTCTGTTCTTATATATTTTGGAGCAGAAAGAGAATTACCTTGCGGCGATTCCCGATTTTCGGGGATTGATAGAGCCTACTTGTGGCTATTATCACAAAAATATTTTGAATATTATCGAAAAACAAATCCGGAAACAAGAATATAGCCTTCGCAAGATGCTCCAAAATGCCAATTATCTAAAAGTAGTAATCGAAGAACAAATGGTGTTTTACACGCCTTCTATTTTTAGTAATGTCAATACACGTACGGATTTGGAAGAAGCGGCAGAGATAGCTAAGGGTTTTCAAAATAAGGATTTTTGGACAAAGTGAAAAAAATAAATGATATATGGTTGAAAGCTGCTGTTTTGGGTGGTCTGTGGGCTACCATTGAGATAATATTGGGTAGTTTTTTTCATAATTTGCGCTTGCCTTTTTCGGGAACGATGTTGGCAATAATCGGTATAGTGTTGATGATTTCGTTTTATCAAAAGTGGCCAGAAAAGGGACTTGTGTGGCGTGCCGGATTGATTTGTGCTTTGATGAAATCCATCTCCCCGAGTGCGGTAATTTTAGGACCAATGCTGGGTATTATGACCGAAGCCCTGATTCTTTCTTTTTTTATATATATCTTTGGAAATCGCTTGCTTAGTTTTGTGGTTGCGGCACCCTTGGCGGTATTTAGTGCACTGATACACAAAATAATAAGTGTAATAATCCTATATGGTTATAACATTGTGAAGCTATACAAAAACATCTACTACTTTGCGGTCAAACAATTGCATTGGCAACACGAAGACCCTATGATTGTAATTTATGTGTTGATGGGAATGTATCTGATATTGGGGCTGTTTGCAGCGCTCTTTGGTTGGTATATTGGAAGGCTTTCCACCGAAAAACCAATTTCTGTCGAAAAAGAATTGCACAACATTAGACTCCGGTCAAACCCATTCGCCGTAAAATCAAATTTTAAACACTCCGTTTTGCTGCTATTCATACATATTCTTATTATTCCCGTCGCTTTGTTTTTCTTAAATTTTTTTGACCATTATCCGGTTTATCTCATTGTGTCGGGGTATTTGGGATTTAGTTTTTGGAGGTATGGCAAGTTTTTGAGAAGATTTCAAAAGCTAACTTTCTGGTGGCAGCTATTCATATTAACGATTTTAGCGGGGATTTTTATTACCGGACTTCAAAAGGAAGGTAATTTTTTTACATGGGAAGGGATATGGATAGGCTTAGGGATGAATTTCAGAGCGATTTTTGTGGTGGTTGCTTTTTCGTCTTTGGGAGTCGAATTGAAGAACAAAAAGATAAAGGATTTTTTGTTTCGCAAAGGATTTCAGGTGATTTATCAGGTCTTGGAGCTATCGTTTGCGGCTTTACCGATGTTCATTCAATCGATGCCTCCGGCTAAAAAATTTATTCGTCGTCCGGTACGAAGCCTTTCGGGATTGTTGGCAAGTGCCGATGAGTGGTTGGAAATATTTGAAGAGGAAAATAAAAAATAAAAAGTTATGGAATTTATCAATTCAAAGCTCTTTCTGTTTGCGATGTTGATTTTTGCCTTTAATGTTCCTTTTGGAATGTGGCGGGCGAAAGTGAAGAAGTTTTCATGGCAATGGTTTGCTTCCATTCATATTCCCATCCCTTTTATTGTTTTGTTGAGAATCTATGGAGAGGTAGGATTTGGGTGGCAAAGTTATGTGTATTTTGTCTCGGCATTCTTTTTGGGACAATTGGCAGGTAAATGGTTTTTGAAACGATCTCGTACCGGTTAATAGAGGTTATTGTTTGTCTTTTTGTGTTGATGATACGGTGGCAAAAAGCAGTTTTGTTTTTTTCAGCATCTTCTACATATTCATGTAATTTGTTTATTAAATTTTGCATCAAAAAAGTGTATTAGTATTTTTTTGTAAATTATAGTTTGTCCTTAATACTTCTTGTCATTTATCTTTTATTATTTCCATATTCTACAAAAATAAAACAATATCTTTCTACAATATATTATTTATCAACTATATTCTAATACACCACAATTAACAAATAACAATCCTCTAATGCTTTGTCCTGCACAAATTATTTTTCCAACTCATTATTAAATTTGAATCCTAGTCTCTTGGAAGTGGGGAGTTGTTTGGCTTGTTCCACGACATTGTTTACCAGTATATTTTCGACATAAGGAAGGGAAGGAACATGCAAGTCAAAATCAACGATGTATTTCACAACACTTCTGATTGTCTCAAAAGCATTTTGATCGTCCAAAACCGTTTGGGAGATCAGGGGGAATGTCTGAAGAGAAAGAAATTTGGATTCTACGAAGTAGTGTCTGTCTTTGTTGATAAATATGCGTGCTATCAGATGTCCTACATCGTTAAGACGGTTGTATTTAAACGAATCATTGAGAAAATTGTAAATGGAAATAACACTAAAATATGCACGTGATTTCTCTTCGGCGATATAGGGAACTTTGTAAATCGCATGATTGCCTGGAAAAACAAAAACATTGGAGTGCATCAAAAATACAGCAACATCACCGGCAAACCGAATCCGCACTTCAAATTGTCCAATCTTGGAGAGTTGTACGGGAATATCTTGTACTCTCCGGTCTTTGTGCTTTTTGAATTCTTTGACCCATTGGTCACCTGCTTTTTCAAAAATTTTTAAACCTTCAATTCCTTGTTGATAAACTTCTTGCTTCAATCCGGCTTTATCAATAAATTCATCAAATAGGTTTCTGTCTTGGTTCATAAGTATCGGATTTGGGGTTTAAGCATTCATTTATTCAAAGCTGAAAGTGAGTTGAAAAACTTTGGAAGACAATTTGTCCAACCCATTTGTGTAAATATTGTTTTCTTGTTTGACAACATCCATCAATCCATAGGACATTTTGATTTCGGTGCCAAGTTTAAACCACTCGAAATAGAAGTCAAATCCAACTCCGATTTCACCATAAACATCAAAACGTTTGAGCTTGATTTGGGTGATCTGGGTTGCTTCTTTGCGCTTAAATTGGGCAGCTAAGTCTATTCTCGGGTTGATCCCGCCGGTAAGGTAAGCACGATAATTGTCCCGGCGTGCTGACTTATATTTCAACAGTAAGGGAAAATCTACAAAAGTGGAAGGGATGTTCTTTCTGATGGACTTAAATGATTGGATACTATCGAGATATGTGTTGAATCGATACACCAGATTGCGTTCACCAAAAGAGAGTGAAGGGATAAATCGTAAGTCCCAATAGCGTGCAAGGCGCAGATTGCCGATAATTCCTACCGTAAATCCTACCTGGGGTTCATATTCTATACTATAAATATAGGACGAATCCATCGGAAAATCCTTTACCGAAGAAGCACCATATTTATCAAATTGAAAATTTTCTTTGGGGTCAATCACAAAATGCATCTGGTTGACGGATAGAATAAATCCGAAATGATAAGGCTGCTCATCATAGGTGGGCATATTTATTATCCGTTGCGCCAAAAGACTTTCTACGGACAAAAGCGATGTAATTAGTAATATGAAAATCAATATTTTTTTCAAACCAAATTTTTTTCAAAAACGAATTTAATACAGATTTATTTTGTTGCAAAATTATTAATTTATTACACGGATTGAAGAAATTTTTTGTGTAACTTATGCAATCGATCAATTCCCGTTTTGTCCCAAGCACAAAGTAATAAATATTTTAGACCCTAATTATTCTCCAATCGTTTGAATTTTGGAAAAGGATTCTGTTTTTTTTTGATATTTTTTTTGTTAAAAATTGAACGGAAATTATTTTTTTTTGTAATTTTACAGCCTAAATTATTTAGATTTCTTCTTAATAGTTTGATAATCTGTAATTTATACGCATTCTAAATGATTTTTAACAGTCTATCTATCAATATGATAAAAGTGAATAAATATTCATTCAATTGCCTGAAAGACTGTGTGTTAGGTTCTTAACAGAGAATATTATGTGAATTGCATTCTTTTTTTCTTTGATTAATTTTGCAAAGAATTTATTTTGGTAAAAATGAGAAGGGTAAAGTTGGACATATACATTATTATGAATCTGAAAGCGATGATAATGAATTTGCCCAACGGCCCAAATTAAAAATAGATGTTTGTATATGAAAACTCGACGAGATTTTATTAAGATTTCTGCTGTTGCAGCAGGAGGCTTAGCCGCACTAAAACCGGCACTCAGCTATTCCGGTGCATTTTTTGCAAAGAATACGGATCCTTTGGATGAGTCCAAAGCAAAACGTTTTCCTACGTTTTGTGAAGTGTGTTTTTGGAAATGTGCCGGCTTTACTTACCTCAATGAAGAAGGGAAAATCCAGAAAATCATTGGCAATGAGAAAGATCCGCATAGCAATGGGCGATTTTGTCCGCGTGGCACCGGAGGGGTAGGGATGTATTATGACAAAGATCGATTGAAAAGACCTATGATTCGCGTCGGAAAAAGAGGCGAAGGAAAGTTCAAAGAAGTCTCATGGGAAGAAGCTTTGGATCATATCGCCGGGAAGATGCAAAGCATCAAAAAGGAACACGGAGCCGAAAGTATGGCATTGCTCTATCATGCCAGTAGTGGTAGTTATTTTAAGCATTTGATGAAGGCTTTCGGCACGAAAAATATTGCCAAACCTTCTTATGCTCAGTGTTTGGGACCACGGGAAGCCGGTTTTGTAGCCACTTTTGGTGCGGGTGTTAGCTCTCCCGAGCCTACCGATGTGAGAAATACCCAATGTCTGGTACTAATAGGAAATCACGTTGGTGAAAATATGCACAACGGTTATGTACAGGAAGTCGCCGATGCTATTCAAAGAGGAGCAAGTATCATCACGGTTGACCCCCGCTTTTCTACTATCGCGAGTAAGTCCAAATATTGGTTGCCTATCAAACCTGCCACCGATATTGCCTTGCTTCTTTCGTGGATTCACGTTTTGATATACGAAAAATTGTATGATCAAGATTATGTGGAGCAATATACATTTGGCTTTGATGAGTTGAAATCACATGTCAAAAATTTTACGCCCGAATGGGCTTATACCAAGACCGATATTCAACCCAAAGACATTCGCAATGCCGCTTATGAAATGGCAAAAGCCGCTCCGGCAGTGATTGTTCACCCCGGACGTCATACGACTTGGTACGGCGATGATACTCAACGCACAAGGGCAATTGCTATTTTGAATGCATTATTGGGGTCTTATGGAAAAAAAGGCGGTTGGTATTTTCCCGAAAAGAAAAAAGTGCCCCATTATCCACACCCTGAATATCCACATCCACATTGGACTTGGAAAGATATTACCCGCAAAACTTATAAAAGTGCCGGAACAGGAATTTCCAATGATCTGATCAAGGCTTCTTTGCCTGAAAATAAAAGTGAACACAAAATCAAAGGATGGTTTGTAGTAGGTACCAATTTATTGTCCACAATTCCGGACAGAAAGACTACCCTCAAAGCAATCGAGAATCTGGATTTGATGGTAGTCGTGGACACGATGCCGATGGAGATTACGACCTATGCCGATGTTCTCCTCCCGGAATGTACTTATCTCGAACGATATGACGACATTCGAAGCAGTCAACACAGATTCCCAAATATCGCTTTGAGGATGCCTGCGGCAAAACCTATGTACGAAAGCAAGCCGGGATGGTGGATGGCAAAAGAATTAGCCAATAGACTCGGGCTGGGTGAATATTTTAAATGGGAAACCGTCGAAGAACAGCTGGATTGGAAGTTCAAACAGATGGGGACTTCCCTCGAAGAGATGCAGATGATAGGCGTGAAAGTCTTTGACAAAGAAAAAGACTTATATCTTGCGGACGGAGAAGAATATTATTTCAATACGGATACCGGAAAGATTGAATTGTATTCGTTGGATCTCGAAGCCAAAGGTTATGATCCTATGCCTAAATATACAGAACATGCCCAGCCGGAGGAAGGATTTTACAGGTTGATCTACGGAAGGGCACCGATGCATACTTTCGGTAGAACTTCCAATAATCCAAATTTGGTTGACCTGAGGTCGGAAAATAGAATGTGGGTCAACCCGAAAGTTGCCAAAATTTGGGAGCTGGAAAACGGGCAAGAAGTGTGGTTGCAAAATCAAGATGGAGTGATCAGCACTTTCCCCATCAAAGTAAGAGTAACCGAAAGGATAAGATATGATTCGGTATATGTCATTCATGGATTTGGAAAAACCAAGAAGGCACTTTCCAGAGCTTATGGTAAAGGACTGGACGATTCGGAATTGGTCACCAATGTCAAAATTGACCCTATCATGGGAGGTACCGGAATGAGAGAAAATTTTGTAACATTTATTTTAGAAAACCCACATAAAGAGGAGGTTCAATCATGAGATATGCTATGGCGATGGACACCAAAAAGTGTGTCGGATGTGCAGACTGCGTAGTCGCATGTCAAACAGAAAATAATGTTCCTTTGGGCTATGCCCGGGATTGGATTGTCGAACGTGTAGATGGAACTTATCCACAGTTGGATCTGGAAATTCGTTCTGAGCGTTGTAATCATTGTGAAGATACGCCTTGCGTAAGAACTTGCCCCACCGGTGCCAGTTTCGTTTTGGAAGGAGGTATCGTGAAAGTTACACACAGCGAATGTATCGGTTGCGGAGCTTGTATTCAGGCTTGTCCTTACGAAGCCAGATATTTCCATCCGGATGGATATGTAGATAAATGCACATTCTGCGATCATCGTACTTCCAAAGGTCAAGATACCGCTTGTGTGTCTGTTTGTCCTACAAAGAGCCTTACTTTTGGAGACTTGGATGATTCCAATTCGGAAATATCCAAATTGTTGCGTAGTCGAAAATGGAAAACCTTAGCTCCCGAAGCTGGTACCAAACCGAATGTTTATTTCTTAATCTAAATTGAATTGTAATGAAAGAAGAACTTATTGTTAGCGGAAGAAGTATTCCAAATATAGATCCTGTTTTGCATATCTGGCACTGGCAAATTCCATTGTATCTATTTGTGGGAGGTCTGGCGGCAGGTATTATGTTTTTTGCGGCTTACTTTTTTATTCGCGGACGTGGCGACGAGCTAAAAACATCTGTGCAAATTGCCCCTGTCTTTGCTCCTTTTTTGATTGTTATCGGTCTGATAGCTCTTTTGCTTGACCTCAAACACCAACTCTATTTCTGGAGACTCTACACTACGATACGAATTGATTCGCCGATGTCGTGGGGAGCTTGGACTTTGGGTGTCGTAATGCCATTGTCAATCATCTGGCCTTTGACTTACCTCCAAGAAATGAAAACCTATTTTCAAAAACACCATCCTTTTGCGTATCCTGTTGTCGCTTGGGTCGATAAAATGGTGAAATCAATAAAAATAGTGGACAATATCATTCGGTGGTTTGTCAAAAATCGCTATGGTTTGGCTTGGGTAATTATTATTTTCTCTATAATATTGGGCGTTTATACCGGTATCTTGTTGTCCGCATTCAATGCACGCCCTCTCTGGAATACCAGCATCTTGGGTCCCCTGTTTTTGACTTCCGGTCTTTCTACCGGTGCGGCTTTGATAATGTGGACAAGCAAGAGTGTGAAAGAGAAAATCATTTTCAGTAGAATAGACATCATCCTTATTGCGGTCGAGCTGTTTTTTATCATCCATTTATTTATGGGATTCTTGGCAAGTGGTGCCGTTCAGATCGAATCTGCGGAGCTGTTTTTCGGAGGTGAGTTTACGGCTATATTTTGGATTGGTGTAGTAATGGTAGGTCTTGTTGTTCCCATTATTCTGGAAACAATGGAGCTGTTTGGATATCATATCCCTATTTCTATTCCGGCGGTGCTTATCTTGATTGGTGGCTTGCTGTTTCGTTTTGTAATGGTCGAAGCCGGACAATTAACAAGGTACTTATATTAAAAAATGCCAACAGTGAACGCACAAAATGATAGTAAAATCTAAATTTTTATAAAATGAAAAATCTAAAACATAGAGGTAAAGATAAATATATGAATTCGTATGTAGCCGGTGTGTTGCTCGGGTTTGTAATTGTTGCAGCATTCTTTTTCAGTGGAGAAGGATTGGGAGGCAGTGGTGCA
>CAZLTF010000192.1:0-3067 GCA_964562195.1 uncultured Bacteroidales bacterium
AAGAATATCTTTTGATGACCTTTTCTTGAAGAGAGCATTGATTTTGTTGTGAAAAAGATAGTTTGTGATTCTTTGGTCCGTCGACCGAAAGAGTTCAATATTCCAAATTTCGATGTGATAAAGTATGCAATGAATGATAAGGTCAATATCAGCGTCTTCATAATAGGAATGAGGAATGCTAAGAGTGCTGTTTCTTTGAGCAAAAATAAGAAATGCAATCATTTCACCATCAGTGTTATAAAGTTTCATAGCACGAAACTCAAAAAGTTTTTCTACGGAGGAGAAATAATAGCGATTGTCTTTTGTCGAAGACGAGATTATCCAAGGATAGTTGAGCATCCACTCCAGTTCGGCTTTATTTCTACGAAACAAGTCATTTTTATTATTACGGAGGATAAATTTTTCGCTTTCATCGTCGATTTCTTTTACAAATTCCCATTTGATACGTGAGATATCAAGTTTGTGATGATGATGAATGAGCCTAAAAGCCGTGTTGATGAGAAAGTCGGTAAAATGCAGCAGCGGTTTGATATATCGAAGTAGCGGTTTTCGGCGAATCAACACCTTATGAAGTGTCGAATGATAATACAGGCGCACTTCTTTCCGTTGAAGGACGACATTGCAACAGCCTGTATTTTGAAAAAGATATTCCGAATCTTTGCTGTAATCTGTTCCTAATAAATGCCCATTTGTTATTTTCTTATACTCATTTAGTAAGCTTTTGCCGATTCCTTTACCACGATGTAGAGGGTCTGTCCAGAAACAACTCAATCCGGTAACTTTGACGTATTTCTCTTTTTCATAATACATATATTCGGGAAGTCCACCTAAATAGCCAAGTAGCTTATGCTCTGTATCATAGGCTATTAATAGCAATATGTCATCGTCTTTCGCACGTGGATTGTGAATGTGTGATATGGCTCTATGATACGAAATCGGTAGAGAAGGCATCGTCCGGAATTCATTTGAGTCGATGAATTCTTTGAGTTGTATCTTGTTGAGTTGACGTATCGTAAAGTCCATGAATAATGCTGTTTTAACGGTGAATATTGTTTTTATTAAAGAGTTCTTTTATCAAATAATAAAGATATTCCGAATGAATAATTTTGCGGCTGCTCATTTTGTTTTTTTCCATCGGGATACGCTGAATGTGGGTGGAGATACTATCTTTTTTTATTCCAGCTCCGCCAAAAGAATATTCAAATAATGAATGTTTTTCGGCATAGTCAAAAAAATCTTTTTTTACGCCGAAGTCGGTATGTGGAAAGGCAAAACAGCGGTAGTCTAATGCAAATTTTTTGCCAATTGTTTCTATGCTTTCTTTCGTTTGACTGATCTGACTTTCAAGACTGATAAACCGGTATTCGGGATGATCAACGCTATGTGCACCGAAGTGAAATCCCTGCCTGATAAGCTGTCGAATCTGCTCGCTTGTCAGATATGGTTTTCTTTGAGTCAGATAATCATCAAAGCGAAGGTCAATAATACGGGCTAATTGATCCGCTTTTTCTCGGTTGTGATAATTGATTTGTAATAAAGATTCTTGCCAAGTTTTATCTTTCCCATCGCAATTTTCAAAAAAATGTTGAACTTCCGTTGCTTTCAACAAAGAGGGAGTTTTTAAAAATTCTTCTATCAGAAGGCTTACCTTGTAGCGGTAAAAGAGTGCTTGATTGTCAATGAATGCCGAATTGAGAAATACGATTGCTGGTATCCCCTTGGCACGTAAGAGTGGAGCGATAACATCATAAAATTCACTCAATCCGTCATCAAAAGTGAGTAAAAAATATCCCTTTGAGTCTTTTTTGTTTTGAACAATGATCTTTTTAAACTCCTGATAATCAATAGGTTGAAAATGTTGAAGCAGAAAATCCAAATCCCGGATAAATGCTTTCCTTGATTTGGGTGAATACAGATTGTGAATGTGCGGAATAGGATGCTCTGCTACGGTATGATATGTAGGATAGATCATATTTACTCCCGAAAGCGTTTTTAATAATCGAAGGGGAATACTCGAGGCGATAGATCCCAATGTCTTGAAAACAAAGTTTTTCCTATTCATATCTTTTATGCTTTCTTTGCTATGCAAAAGTAGCATTTTTTCTTGCATCAATACTAACAATATCCAAATTTATACTATGATAGGCTAAGATAATGAGCATATTATTGCATGTTTTGTTGCCGGAAATCATCTATCATTCGTGATAAGTGGTGTATTGCTTCTTAGCCGGAAGTCTCAAATTACAGTATTGGTTTGCTTTGTTGGGATTTGCGCAGCAATGAAATAAATTGAGTACGACTTATATTTTCGGCTCCCATTCTTTTTAGATGTTCTGTTTCGACTTGTGCATCAATAAACAGGAAGTTGTTTTGCTTTGCAAAATTGATGAGATGATAAAGTGCCACTTTGGATGCATCGGATACTTTGCTAAACATTGATTCTCCGAAGAAGGCTTTTCCGAGAGAAACACCGTACAGACCTCCTACGAGCCGGTCGTTTTGATAGATCTCAAATGAATGTGCATAGCCTTTGTGGTATAATTCCATATATGCCTGATGCATTCCCGGCGTAATCCAAGTTCCTTCGCCTTCCGGTCTTTGAATTTGCGAACAGGCATGGATGACACTCTCAAAATCAAAATCAATTTTCAATTCAAATCCTTTGTTACGAATACTTTGACGAAGGCTTTTGGAGATTTTAAATTTTTCGGGAAATAAGACCATTCGTGGGTCAGGAGACCACCAAAGTATCTCTTCGTCATTCTCAAACCATGGGAAAATTCCATTAGAATATGCCAACAATAATCTTTCGCTGCTCAGGTCGCCACCGATACCGACAAGACCATCCTCTGCCTCTTCGACAGGAGGAAACCACAATTCTTCCGGAATATAATAAATCGGCATAAATATAAATTTGTATTTGAGACTGTACTAAATCCCGCAAAACAGGACAATTTTTTTTACCGCAAAAGTAAAGGTTTTTTAGTTGTTGAAGGTTTTTTTTGATGAGCAAATAAAACCATAAGAAGTGAGAACGTTGAAAATCCAATCGTGCAATAAAGGAAAA
>CAZLTF010000193.1:0-1538 GCA_964562195.1 uncultured Bacteroidales bacterium
CTTTTTTATCCATTGCAAATTCGGTATCAAACAAAGCTCCGAATTCAAAATTGTTAACATCCAAAGTGCCTTTGTCTTTATACAGCATCTTACCAACGTCGCAAGAGAAATACATTGCTTCCTTGCCTTGAATGGAATTGATCGCAAATGTTTTTATGTCTTCGGTAGGTAGATTGAGGTATTTCCAGTTGTGTCCATCATAGGTATGACGGTCCATATCAATTTCATATACCTTATAATAAGGGCGCGAAGGATCGTTCATCAACATTACATATTCATCAAAATCGATATTCAAATATTTTTTGGCAAAAGAAAGAGGAGTATAGCTTTGTAGTTCGCTTGTCTTGTCATTATTATCTTTGTATCGCCATGTGAAACTTTCGGGAGGAGTGCCCAATGCGATTCTCAACATACGATAAATCCCAGACAACATATCCGCCTTTTTTTTGCGAATCGTATCCAACGAAACTTTCATATTAGCATAAGTTCTAAGTTTCAAAGCATCTTCTCTCAGTTTTCGTTTGAGCAATTTGGAGAGCATAGAAGTATTGTTACTATTGTATGTTTCGGGAAAAACATCTGCCGGTACGATCCCGTATTTCTCTACTAAGTCCGCCACACCGGTCCATTGACCTCCATCGCCGATAGGGTCTTTGAGCAGGTGTTTTACTTTGCGATCGTCCAGAGGTCGTTGCATTGTAGCGATAATGCTTTCGAGAAACAAATTGGCTTTCTCAAGTTGATCGTAGAAAAATAAATAATTTTGAGAGAAAAATATTTTTTTTACTTCCGAGTTGTTTTGTACTCCGGCTCTCAACACATTAAGACCGGTAAATAACCAGCAACGTCCCGAGTTTTTTTGATCGGTAATGCCCACCGATTTCACCTGATCGGAAAAGTAAGTGTCTTGTGTGCCAAGATTCTCACGATTCAAAGCTAATTTTTTTATCGAATTATTTGAGACTGCATTCTGCAAAGTTTTGTACTCCTTGATTTTTTGGTCATAATCTTTCTTAAAGGAGTCCAACATCTCTTCGGTAATACTGCCCGACTGTGCATAAAGACCGAGTGCGAAAATCACAGATAGCGTAAGCGTACATAATTTTTTCATATTCTTTCTTCTTTTTTTTTGCAGGCAAAGGTACAAAGTAAAAAGGGATTATTTGCATTTTTTTTGGATTACAAGGAAATATCAACTCATTACGTACGATTTATTTATAATTTTCACAACAATTGTTGAAAAAAATATCTCCGTTTTCAAGCAGGATGAAAACAAAAGAGGGTATTTCAATATATTGATACACAATAGTATATATCAAACATTGCTTTGCTCTTGCACCATTGTTAGATATTTTTTGACGTATCGATCCGGTTTGAAAAAAATATTCCAAAAAAAAAGTTTGCGCAATTAAATATTTTGTAATTATGCAAAAAATATATTGTGAAATAGTAAACAAATAAACGAAAAATGAAAAAAATTTTAATTGTAGCAGCAGCAGTAATCTTCTTCGCATCATGTGGAAACGGGGGTAACAAGA
>CAZLTF010000194.1:0-2415 GCA_964562195.1 uncultured Bacteroidales bacterium
ATATTATACCCCAAAGTCCTGATAACCTGCAAACGATCCTTGAAGTCACTCCACGCTTTAGAAAAACCACCGCGTCGCCCAAAAAAGTCCGAAGAGACACGCACGCGCACCACCACATCGGGCACATTGGCAAAGCGACACCCGTTCGCAAACCCTTGCATCCACATGAGCGTATCCTCGTTGGTGGAGCTTTGAGTAGGATACAGACCAGCTTTTTCAAAAAAGGTTTGCCTGAAAAATGTTGTTACATTAGCCACAGGGACACGCTTGGCAAACAAATCAAACATTGTATCATGTGTCAAGGGATACTGCACTATCTTGTGATAATTAATAGTTTCACCAAATTCTTCAATCGCACCACCCACCACATCTATCATGGGATTCTTTTCCATGTAATCGTATTGCAACGCGAGCCGTTCTGGCATCATAATGTCATCCGAATCCATACGAGCAATATAATGATAATTTTGCGCCAGCACTTCCGCAAAGAGCTCATTGTACGAAACAGCTATCCCCTGGTTCGTGTCTCGATCGTGTAGAAAAGTTATTTTTCCTAAACGAAAATCATTTTCCAACAGGTCGCGTATGTCTTGACCAATCCAACCATCGATCAGTACAAAAAGATCTCCCTTATATGTCTGTGCATATATGCTGTCCAAGGCCTCCCTCAGGTGTTCCAGCTCAACGCTGCGATATACGCTCATTACGACGGCTATTTTATTCAAAATCGCTCTTTAATATTTCAATAATCTCAAAGGCTCTTAATACATCCTCCTTAGGGAGAGAGACAAAATTAAGCAACGATTTTTTTAGCTGAGTTGTTGAGATATCTCGTGTACGAGGAACATACACAACCTCGCAAAGTGATTTCAAATAATCAAATTCACCCCTCCAATCGTCTCCCATGACCAGCGTATCCACTTTATAGCGTTTGATATCGTCTGTTTTTTGTTCCCAACTGCTTTCAGGAATGACTTTATCTACGTCGCATATGTTTGAGACAATTTCTTTGCGCTGATCGTATGGTATCAGTACCTTTTTGTTTTTGGTCTGATTAAATGCATCGGTTGAAACCGCAACTATCAGGTAGTCGCCAAGTTTTTTAGCTCGCTTCAGTAGCCTCAAATGACCCACATGAAACATATCAAATGTCCCATAAGTAATAACAACTCTTTTTTTAGACATGGTGCTCCTTTTCGTATCGGCAAGGCTGATTGGGCTCAATCAATGCACTGTGACGCTTGC
This sequence comes from uncultured Bacteroidales bacterium, assembly GCA_964562195.1. Lineage (GTDB taxonomy): Bacteria > Bacteroidota > Bacteroidia > Bacteroidales > S143-32 > S143-32. The sequence goes on from CAZLTF010000194.1 coordinate 1,246, forward strand.
GTAGTTTTAAAGGGGGAAGTTGCATATAGGTATCTCCAAATATAGAACGTAAATAGTTGTGGTAATCTCTTGGTGCTGGAAACATATGATTTTCAAATGTGACTTTAGAGAGTGGGTAGATTGTCTCTTTGTCTACATGAATAACATAACGCATGTTTTCTCCTCCAGATACAACATAATCCCCATGCATGGTGTGCATTTTATTGATCATGCGCACCCAGAAAGCCGTTAATGATATGTTTTTGATAAATCTATTATGAAAAATCTTAGATAATGATACCAAAAAATGGTACAAGTATCTTTTGTTTTTTGGAATGGTGTTTAAAGGAAAGATATCAATATAGATTCCCTGATGATAGCATATTTGATGCTTTGTTTCCCATTCGTCTATAAAAGTACTATGTCGATCCCGTATTTTTGGAAAAAAATTTAAATAGCAGTGATCACTTTGCTGAGTTTGCAAGAAATAATGCTCATCCAATTCATGCGATGCTACCTTCAAAAATTCTTCATAATCCTCGCGGGGCATTGTCACATCCAGATCATCGTCCCACGGAATAAATCCTTGATGGCGTACAGCGCCCAGCAGGGTTCCGTGATCCAACCAGTATGTCAAATGGTATTTTTTGCAAATTCCATCGAATGCTTTCAAGATTTCCAGCATCACTTCTTGTGCTTCTCTAGTGTGGTCTTTGTTCATTGTAAAATCCTATTAAGCTGGGAGTCTTTACATAGTATATTTTTGCCAGTATCATCAATGAGTCTCATTAAAGTTTTCCCCTAATTTCAACAACAATTTTAATAAATTTTGCAAAAATTGTATCGCCGAATATTGAATGCAAACAGAACATGAGGATAATTTTTAGTGGGTCTATAAAAAATCTGACAATACGTCCATGCTTGTGATTTCTAATAAAGCTCTCTTTTATTCGCTGTTTGAAAAGTTTAAAACTATTATGGTTGCTAGAAATGCCATTTCTTTTAAATTTTACAAGAACAATGTCAATAAAACCTACATTCAAATTTTTTAATGCCGACAATTTATAGTCATCATCAGCTCCTATTTTTAGTCGCAAATCATAAAATGTATTTTTATAAAATGACTTTGGAAAAAATATAGTTTGATGATTTGGGAGGTTAAATTTCAGCCATTTGCTCAGATCTTTAATA
>CAZLTF010000195.1:0-6179 GCA_964562195.1 uncultured Bacteroidales bacterium
AATCTTATCATTCTTGACAAAAACCACATCATATTCATTATTTGTAAATTGGTTTTCGATTTTTACCTTCATTGCGATCTGGGAGTCCGGCAATTTGAGGTTATTTTTCAATAGCCAATAAGTATATTCTTCAAACCACCCACCGGAATAATACTCTTTGTCTTCCCTTCTTGTATAACGGGTGGCATATTTGACATCCGGCACCTTATTAATATTTCCATCAAATTTGATATACTGTTCCATCAGACGTTTGGATTCGGCAAACGATCGCACTTCTCTCTCGGATTCAAAAATTTTCAAGCCATGCGAACGCACATATTCTCTCAAAGTAAGATCATTTTTTAAAGGAATCGTAATATTCTCTGCACCAAACTCTATGAGATACCCCCTGTTTTCGGGAAGGAAGAAATTCTTAGCATTAAACCGTTTGAAATAATTGGCAGCAAATATAGACATCAATTTATTACCTCCGGTAATATTCAGGTAGTAGGTGTCATCGGGAGAGAACGAATAATTGTCAAGGACGCTCTTCATCTTATGGATATTGGTGCGACTGATAATAATTTTTTCTACATCTTTATCGTTTAGCCTGAGTGCATCCATAATCCAGCTTGAAGGTCCATAACTTGATCGCTCCCATTTGGTAGAAGTCAAAAAAATCAATCTATCATACTCATTTTTGAAATATTTAATAAATTGAACATTGTGAGTTGTTCTTTTACCGATTAAACAGACCAATACTTTTGCCATATTATTTTTCGGGATTTGGGTTATTATTTGATAAGCAAACCAATTCAAGCATCGCAGGGCTAGCCTTTTTCACCTGAATACTAAAATTTTCTATTTCAAGTCTCTCATCTACATCGGGGATTTTTTCGGAATGTGAAATAATAAATCCTCCCAAGGTTTCATAGGCATCGGACTCCGGAATTTCAAATTTATATTTCTCATTGAGATAATCTATTTCCAAACGGGTAGATAACAAATAGCACTTGTCTTTTTCGAGGTATTCTTCCACCAATGCATTTTCATCAAATTCATCTTCGATCTCACCAAAAATTTCTTCGATAATATCTTCGATGGTAACGATGCCCGAAGTGCCACCCCATTCATCTACCACGACTGCGATGCTTTGACCTTTGTGGATTAATTTTTTCAAAACCTCCTTGGCAAGAATTGTTTCAGGATAAAAATCAATTTCTCTAATGATTGATTTTATTGAATCGGGCTGCGTAAAGAGATCGGAAGCATGACAATAACCGATTATCTCATCGATGTCTTCTTTAAAAATGGGGATTCGTGAAAATCCTGATTCTATAAATTGTTTGCGAAGATTATCAATGCTATCGTTTTGTTCCAAAGCATTTACTTCCGGACGGGGAACGATACATTCCCTGAGTTTGACATCTCTAAAATCTATCGCATTTTTTACAAATTGCATTTCTATCTTTCCTTCCTCCTCTTCTTCTTCAACATCTTGTTCTGCATAATCGTCAATAAACATATCCAGATCTACCGGCGTAAATGTATAAGACTCTTCTACCATCGAAAGTTTGAAAATATGCTTTAAAATAAATTTTGAGGCACTGATAAACAGATAAATAACAGGATAAAAGACAATATAGAATATGTTTAGCGGAATAGCAAAAATGCGGAGAACAGCATTGGGATTAATTCTAAAGAGGGCTTTTGGGATAAATTCTGCACTTATCAAAATAACGAGTGTTGCAATGATTGTTTGAATTAGCAGCACGGTATATTGATTGCTATATGCTCCCATCAGTGAGGCAATAGGAGGCGTCAACAATTCTGCCATTGCAATACCGTAGAGTACTAAGGCAAAATTATTCCCTAAGAGCAATGTACTTAAAAATTTAGAAGGATTTTTTACAAAACCGGCTAAAATTTTTCCTGATATTTTTCCTTTATTTTTATCGACCTCGATTTTGAGTTTGTTGGCACTGACAAAAGCGATTTCCATTCCCGAAAAGAAAGCGGAAAGCAGGAGGGTAATAATGATGATCGTAATTAATTCCATTGTGAAACATTATAGTTTATTTCGCTCAATACTAATATCGGCAGATGATTTTTTGATCGTATAAAATTCCATATTTTCATCGGCAATAAGCGTATCTCCGTATATTGTACTGTTTTCTTTTATATATTTGAAGGGAACGTACGAAAAAATCATTTTCTCTTTCCGGTTCCAGATGAGATGGTTTGTGTATAAATATTGTTTTTTTTCGTTGCTTTTGAAGATTACACTATCTTTGGCTTCAAACACATCAAGATTTTGGTCATCTTTACCGTATTTGGCTTTAATAGAACTCTTCAACTGCTCATTTTCATCATAAAACCTCATTTCAAATCCTTTTGGAAATGAGGTGTAAGAAGTAGAATCATGTTCTTCGCGAATCATTACGGGTGCGGTGAGGTATGCCGTCATCTTTCCTTTTTGAGAGACTTTCATGATGATGCCTTCGGCAAATTCTCCGGGTAAAGTGTCGAGTTTTGTCAGCTCGTCGATTTTTTTTATATCGTTCTTACAAGCAACAAAAAGCATCATCAGGACAGATATCCCGATAATGCTTTTTGCAATTTTACTTATAAAGCGTCTAAAATGATCGTCTGTTTCCACTGAAATAGATATTAATCGGAAGTTCTGACCGTGGTAGAAACATTCATCCAACAGCCGATAGTAACCTTCTTCCCCGGCTCGAGACCCAAGAAGAAAATTTTCTCTTTGGTAGGAAAATGAGGTTTCAATCCACGAATCTTATTTGAAGCCATACTTGCAACACTTGGATCTACAGCTTTTGCTTTGGCATACTGATCAACGGCTGCCCAATAGGCTGCTCCTGCAGGCAAGTCTTTGCTTTTGCATGAGCTATTTGAGCTTGCATAAGCATCTCCGATGATGATATAGGCTTTTCCGTTTTTGGGATTAATAGCCAATGCTTTTTGAGCAAAAGCTCTGGCAGAAGAATATTGTTTCAATTGAGAATAACAAACGGCTGCCATAATATAAGCAGGCTCTTTGTCCTCATCATTATCATACAAATCGATAGCCTGTTTGAAATATTTTATCGCTCCCGAATAATCTTTCTTTTTGCCCATCATCATTCTCCCCATGAGATAGGATGTTTTGGCAGAAGGCTCAAGGGCATTCAACTTTTCTGTTGCAGCAAAAAACAAGGGACTATCCGAACAATCTTTTTTGTCTAAGGTTTTTGTGATTTTCTTCAACAGATCAACATCATCGGGTCTGGCATCAAATTTCTTTTGAAACATTGGCACTAAGACATCACAAGTTCCCCAGGGTTCAAAAGACAGTTCCAGATTTGCCTTCGTGGTTTCCCAAGTGGCTTTCTTTTTGGGCTTTGCAGCCATTTTTTCAATATTGGCATCGCATATTTTCATTGATTTGTCAAAGATAGCAACCAATTCGGACACGTCAAGTTTATTGGCTTCAACCAGCTTTTCGGCAGTTCTGAAATAATAAATCAAAGAAGTACTGGAAGCTTTATCATTTCTTAATTCTACTGATTCTTTGAGAATTTGATAAACTTGTTCGTAAGCAGAAGGACGATATTTGTATAAATCAACGCCTTTTTTATCCAATATTTTACCTTTTTTTCCAAAATATTTAATGCGTTTGTCATACAAAGCCATCAAGGAATCTATGTATTTATTTTTTTGTGTTTTATCTTTTGCATTTTTGATGTAGAATTTTTTATAAATCTTCTCTCCATGAATATACAGATTCTTTGTACTGCGAGGGCAATTGTTGTATGCTGATTTCCAAGGCTCTATCACATCATTGATCACCTCATTTGTGTACTTGCTTTTTTTCCATTGTTTGTAAAACTCCGCATAAATGGATAAATCTTTGACACATTGCACACTATCTTTCCCGTACTTTGGGATACTCACATCTTGTGCGTTCAATTTTGATGAAATCTGAATGAACACAAAGGATAATACTAATCCTAATCCGATAATAACACTTCTTTTTCTCATTATTTAAATATTTATCTAATTTACAAATTTATTCTTCAACGAGTTGTTCTTCTCAAACAAAATGCAAAATTAATTAAATTTTCTTTTGATAAACCACCATTCATAAATGGATACGCTCAGACGAAATTTTACAAAAGTTTCACTTATTAAATTATTGGCAAGTGTCCCTCTTTTGCCCATTTCCAATCCGATATTGACTTTTGATTTACTACCTTGTAAGAACAATCCTTTTATCGGTAAACCCAAACCAAAATCTATACCAAACTCATCAATTTGTTTTTCGTGGAGCAATAGAGGTGTCTTGGAATACCTCAACCCCAAACGGTAATCCATTTTTTGCCAATAAGTTAGTGCATAATATTTATTGGGCGTGTATTCACCTCCGACACCTATACTATATGAGTCAACTTTTTTGCTATCATCAAAAAAGTTAGACACAGCAGACCAATTTCTCCATTCATAGTCAAATCCGAATATCCACTTTTTATTTTTTGCCAAAGTAACACCAAAACCATAGGCTCGAGGCAATTGTAAGGTTGATTTGTTCACCTCCTCGACAAGGGTATCCATATAGCTAAATATCTCATCACTTCCGACATAACTTCGCACCAAGTGTTCCCGCGAAGAGGAAAGATTTGTTTGATCGGCATAGGTAGCGCCGATACCAAGCGCCAAATTATTTGATAATTTTTTGTGAAATTGGATACCAAAATCAAAAGAAAGATCGGATACACTGAGATCATTTTTGATTTCGGCAGATAATATTTGGACGGAGTCCGGGAAACTGATTCTTTGAAGGTGATTTAGTGTACCGAAAAGATAATTGGCATTGACTCCTATGGAGAAATATTTGCCTACTTTGAATCCGCTGCCCCAATAGACTTTATTGAGACCTCCGTATCCCATAAATTGCTGTGAAGTATTACCATAACGAGCATCAGTATTCAAGTTTGTAATGGAGTAATGAATAGAGGATTGAGGAATAAATCCAAAACTTGTTTTCCACCATTTAAGAACCGGAAACCCCATCAGTAAATGAGATACGGATGCAGTATTGGACTTTCCGGTAGCCGAAAATGTAGTCAGAGTATTTGAACTTCCCTCAATTCCGGCTTCAAACAAAAATGAGGTTGAATCATAGGAAGTATATGAGGCAGGATTTCGATAATTGATAGTAGCATTGCTGCGAACTCCAAATGAAATTCCACCCATCGACTGATTTCGTACGTTATTCATATTGAATTCGGAGCCTATTCCAAAGCGCGAATAAGGACTTGATGTACTGATTTGTCCTTCCAAAAGAGTACTTATTCCTACCGAAAGCATCAAAAACAGACTTAAAATTATACTTTTTTTATTCATTTATTCTTCTTTATTAAATGAGTTTTATATTTTCTCCTTAGTCTATCACACTGTATATCAACATATTAATATTGATTGTACTGCAATATCTCATGTAAGCCAATCAAAACAAGATTAGGCTCTGCAAAAGTGCTAAAATTTAGATTATCAACAAAATATTTATAATCTCCTCCGGTAATAATAATTTTTAGACTTGGAAACATCTTTTTGTACTCCTCAGCAATGGATTTTACTTCGCCCAAAATTCCATTTAGTACACCCGAATAAATAGAGTCTTGTGTATTTTTTCCGATCAAACAGACTTTTTCTTTTTTTTGCAATTGTGGAAGTCTGCCGGTGAAATGATGCAAAGCATCAAAACGCATCTGGATGCCCGGCGATATGGCTCCGCCAAAATATTTGCCGTTTGCCGTTTGCAAATCAAAAGTCATAGAAGTACCGGCATCAATGATCAACACAGGTGTTTCGGGAAACAACACGGAAGCAGCTACCGCCGCAGCGAGACGATCTTTTCCCAATGTCTTAGGAGTCTGATAGGTGTTATCTATTGGAACCGGAGTCTTGTCTGACAACACGATTAAGTGGCTTATTTGCTGCAAATAGCTTTTTATTTCTTCGGGAAAATCTCTTACATTACTGATTATCGAGCCATTTACCGAAACTGGTGGGTATTGTTTTGTAAGGAAATGTTCAATGTCTTGGTATGAAATCGATTTGAAATGTTCGACTTTTTGTATCTTATTTTCATTAAAGACAGCTATTTTCGCATAAGAATTACCGATATCCAATACAAGATT
>CAZLTF010000196.1:0-9102 GCA_964562195.1 uncultured Bacteroidales bacterium
TTTTTTCATAATTTCTCAATATTTAAGATTTGGTAAAATTAATTTTCACTCCGAAATGAACTGCCGTTGAAGGCATTACAGGGACATAATTGGCAGCATAAGGTCCATGCATCCAAAATTGATATTTAAAAAACAGTGGAAAGGGGAAACAATTGGGCTTATAATCTACTTCCATACTGATCGACCCCATCAATTGTGAGCGTCCAAACCGCTTGGTTCTTTCGTATTTTCCATTTTCCATTGTATAAATAGGAAAATCAGCGATGGAATGCTCATATCCAAATCCCAACATCATTCCCAGACCGAAATTAGGTTTGAACATATGCATATATGCAATCTCGCTGTAAGCCATAATTCCGTGCTCCGAGAAACGATGAAAGAAATAAGCTAGATTAAACGTTTGAAATATTCTATTCTTTGCACTCTTATTCCATTGATATTCAGTACTGAAACTAATTCCCGGATGTACCGGCACAGAGGTGATAAGATAAGTACCTCCGAAGGGCATCTGTGCCGCATTGTTAAAAACAGATACCGATATCGGAATTTGTTTTGTTTTCTTCTCTGCCTGTTGGGCAAAAGAAACGGTGCTGATAAACAGCATCAAAATAAATAATAATCTTTTCATATTCTCTTTTCTTTATAATATTTCCAAATTTTCGGGCAAAGGTACAATTATTTTTTATACGGGATAAAAGTTTTATCTATTCATCTCAGGTTCAGGCTCAAACTATAATAGGGTCTGCTGAAAAACTTTCAAACACGCAAAAAAGATTGATTTACGTAAAAATATCAATAATGAGTCCGGACAAAGAAAAGGTAATTTTCATAAAAAGTATATTTTGGATGAGGATAATATTTTTATATATTCGGTGATGCCTTTGTATCAGATAGTTGAAAGAATAGAAATATCGCCAAAAGAAACATTTTTGAGTATGCTTGATTATTGAGCGGACTCATTCATAAAAAAAGATTACTTTTGCAAGATATTCGATTAGTATAAATAAGAATGCGTTTGAATGAATTATAGAATAGGACAAGGAATGGATGTGCACCGCCTACGAGAGGGATTGCCATTGGTACTTGGCGGGGTTGATATTCCTGCAAAACACGGTGCAGTAGGGCATTCGGATGCGGACGTAGTAGTGCATGCCATCATAGATGCTATTTTAGGGGCTGCCGCTATGCGTGATATCGGCTTTCACTTTCCGGACACCGATCCTCAATACAAAGGAATTAGCAGCCTCCTTTTGCTCGAGCATACGATGCAAATTATTCGCCAACAAAATTGGAAAATCGGAAACATTGATGCCACAATTGTCCTTCAAAGCCCCAAAATCAGTAGCTACATCCCCGAAATGCAGCAAAATATTGCACGGATCGTTCACTCCGATGCCATCAATATCAAAGCTACTACTACCGAAAAATTAGGTTTTGCAGGAAGAGAAGAAGGCATTCAAGCTTTTGCAGTAGTGATGCTTTTCCGCTAACCCCTTGTTATGGAGTGACAGTTACAGAAGTAGCCAAAACAAGCGATCAAATACAGAAAGTTTCACAATAATTCACAGGGCAAAAATTATAAATCACTAATTGGTAAAACCACTAATCTATTCTATGCGAAACTCCATGCAAATCTCTGTGTAATTCCGTGAAGTCCGTGTGAACCTCTCTGTGTAATTCTGTGAAGTCCGTGTGAACCTCTCTGTGTAATTCCGTGAATTCCGTGTGAACCTCTCTGTGTAATTCCGTGATTTCCGTGTGAACCTCTCTGTGTAATTCCGTGATTTCCGTGTGAACCTCTCTGTGTAATTCCGTGATTTCTGTGTGAAACTCTCTGTGTAATTCCGTGATTTCTGTGTGAAACTCCGTGTAATTCTGTGAGTTCTGTGCAAAATCCAAAGCAAAAAAACAAAATAAAGAGGAAGGATAAAGATATTAAGAGACACTCAAATCAAAGCCCATAAAATAAAGTGCAATAATCAGCACGCCGATAATGATTCGATAATATCCAAAGACAGCAAATCCGTGTTTGGTAAGATAATTAATAAAGGATTTGATAGCAAATAGAGCCACAAAAAAAGCAATCACATTACCAAAAATCAGTATTCCGATATTACCGGTATTAATTGCCTCATAATTTTTCAGAAGTTTGTATGCAGAGGCAGCGAACATAGTAGGAACAGCGAGGAAGAATGAAAATTCGGCGGCTGTCTTGCGGTTTAAACCTTGTGTCATTCCACCGATAATTGTGGCTGCCGAGCGACTCACACCGGGCACCATAGCCAGCACTTGAAAGAGACCAATTTTCAATGCACGGGGATAATTTATCAATTGATTGTCATCAAATTTGGTAAACCATCTGTCCACAAACACAAGGACCACCCCACCTACAATCAGCATAATCGCAACGACATAGACACTTTCGAGCAAGGATTCAATATAATCATTGAGCAAGAGTCCAAAAAAAGCCGCCGGCAAAAATGCCACAAACAGTTTAAAGTAAAAGTCCCAAGATTGAAAAAAACGTTTCCAGTAGAGCACTACCACAGACAATATCGCACCAAATTGGATATTTATCAAGAAAGCTTGAACAAAATCGTTACTTTTCATTCCCAACACACCTTCGGTGATAATCATATGTCCGGTCGAAGAAACCGGCAAAAATTCAGTAATACCTTCTACAATAGCGATGATCAATGCTTCTACCCAGGTCATTTTTCAGATTTTAGTAATTTATAATTTTAGTTTTTACTCTTAAGCATAATCGCATAAATCTCCACTATAAATCCTGCAATAATCACCATCGGAGCCAAGGTAATACGTCTAAAACTAAAAAGTTCGTCCTCATTAAATACATTAGGGTCATCCGACCCGCCACCGAGCATCAACAAAAAACCGACAAAGACAATTCCCAATCCGATAAACATCCATTTATAGTTTTCTTTCCGGAATATTACAGATTCCATTTCTTTATTCGTATCTTTTTCCTTATTTTTCATCATTTATTCTGAATTAATCGATTTATAATGAACTAATTAATAGTATAATTTGTCTGTTTTTATTTTTATATATTTGCGAGTAGCAAAATAACTTGAAAACAAGGTAATCAGGATTCCAAGCACAACAACTCCGAGAAACAAAGTGGCATAAAGATCAACATCGTGAAGATCCACAATCTCCGGCATATCCGAATAGGCAAAATAGATCACTCCCGCCAGCAGCAAAATCGCAAGAAAGGCTCCCACGACACCTTGCATTATTCCCTTACGGACAAAAGGACCGGAGATAAAACCATAGGTAGCTCCGACCAGCTTCATACTACGTATCAAAAAGCGTTTGGAATAAACCGCAAGACGAATCGTATTATTGATAAGACCGATGGAGATGACAAGCATCAAAAAGCTGAATCCCAACAAGACAAATCCGATTTTTTTGACATTTTTGTTGATAGCATCAACAAGAGACTCTTGGTAATAAACCTCTTTTACATATTTATTATGCAATATTTTTGCTCTAATCTTATGAATACTATCATTGTTGGCATAAGAAGCTTTAAATTTCACTTCAATCGATGGTCGCAGGGGGTTGTAGCCGATAAATTTCACAAAATCTTCACCTAAGACTTTTTGAAAATCTTTGGCAGCTTGCTCTTTGGTTATATATTCGGTAGATTTGACGGACGGATTGGCGTCTAAGGTTTTTTGCAATTTCAATATTCCGGCTTCTTTTACATTATCTTTCATAATGATTGAGAAACCGATATTTTCTTTCACGTAGTCGGACAACTTTTGAGTATGCAAAATAATCAGACCGAGAAGACCAAGCACAAATAAGACCAGAGCAATTGATATTACCGTAGTGACATACGAACTTCTAAGCCGTCTTTTTGCGTATTTTTCTTCTTGATTTGCCATCGAAAGTTTTATATTTTAGTAAGGGAAAAAACTTACCCCCACAGAAATTGGATACATTTCCGGTCCTCTTCCGGCGGTAAACACTTTGGAGAGTGAATAATATCCAAAAAATGAAATCTTCTTGTAACCGGCTCTGAACGTCAGACCATAGCGATTGGATTCAAAGTTGGGAAGTCCGGATTGTTTGGTTGTAAGAATATCTTTAACCTCAGTTTCAGGGTTGTCCGCTTTCAATTTGGTTTGTGCTTTAAACAAAAAACCATACTTAAACCCAATGCCAATCAGCAATCCATTCTTGTTTTTATATTTCAGTTCTAAAGGAATATCCCAGTATGTCAGTGATAATTTTGATTTTTCAAATTCTTTGGAATCCAAGACCGTGAAGGTTGAATGTTCTAAGCTGTCAAGACCGAGAACCATATTATTTTTAAGGTTATGAATTCCGAGACTCAAACCGGAAGAGAAGATAAAATCACTCTTTCCGATAGGGAAATTGTACAAGGCAAAAGCATTGATTCCGGGCAATATCGTATGCGTTTCCATCTCCCCGGGCAGTCCCATCCATACATCGTGAAATACATCCATCCCCCAAGTCATCTTTTTGGGTTCATTGGCATCCTCTTGGGCTTGCATAGAGTAGCCCGAAAATAAAGTCGCAAACAATACTAATGCAATGAATTTTCTCATACTAAATATGATTTTTTATTAATTATAACCAATCTTTTTTCTTAAAATATAGTGTAAGCGAAACCGCTAACAAAAACATAAAACCAATGATTCCCCAAAATGAAAGCGGAGCTTCCTGATAGGGGAGCAAAACATTCATACCATAGAGTCCGGTGATGAAAGTCAATGGAAGAATTATCGCAGAAACGAGGGTGAGAATTTTCATAATCTCGTTTGTTTTATTTGCCTGCAAAGAATCAAAAGTTTGAGCCAATCCTTCGATCATCTCCGCATAATCCTCCGTTCTATCCCACATATTTTTATAATAGTCCAAAATGTTACCCCAATATGTTTCCATATTATGAGCAAATCCTTTGATACGACCGGACTCAAATTGACTAAAAAGGGGAAGTTGGGGTTTGAAAATCGTATTCAGGACAATCACATTGCGGCGTGTGATAGAAATATGTTCGATGGTTTTGATCGTGCTTTTTTCAAAAATTTGCTTCGAACTCCGGTCAATATCCTCACCGATTTTTTTCAACATATTGAGTGTAGATTTCATCAATCTTTCCAAAATAGCATACAGCAAAGCATCACTACTTGCCACCTCAAACTCAATATTATTTTCCATTTGTTTTTGTCCTTCGGCAAAAGTTTCGGACACTACCCAATGGGGTTTTCCGATGGTAATGATAAAATCCTGTCCCCAGAAAATTTTAATCTCACGAGTCTTAATAAACTTATTATCAGTATCATAATACGGAAAATGAAGAATCAAAAAATGATAATCATCATACATATCAATCTTCGGACGTTGATTGAATTGAAATTTACAATCCTCAATATCCAATGGGTGGAAATAAAATTCCTTCTCCAACCAGTGAAAGTCATCGTCACTCGGATTGGGGATATAATACCATCGAAGTGTTCCTATTTTTAATGTTTCAACCATCTTCCAAATACTCGTTTTTTCAGCTGTCAAAAGTACTCAAAAAAACAACAGCAAGAATTAATCTTTGTTAAAAATTTATATAATAATCTCGCCCCCATCTTCTGTATTGAGAAGTATAAGTGTTATCTTCCTGATATACAATCAATTGCTCACTTTGACAACGGCTTGTCGTCTTGTCAAATTCAATAATAATTCGATTTGCGGATTTCGATTTTTTGGGATAAATCACCAGCTTGCGCCGGCAGTGAAATTGATATTGTTTTGCAAGTTGAAACACCTTATCGGCTTTGTCGTAAGGACATATCAATGCAAAAACCCCATTCTCCGCAATAAGTTGATTGACAGACAGAAACAAAGAAGAGTAATCGAGTGTTAATGTATGCTTTGCTTGATTAAGTTTGGTATTTTGCGAAAGCAAGGAAGCTTCAAAAAAAGGAGGATTGCAAACAATCAGGTCATAGTGTTCTTGAGTTTGGCGGGCATAAAGCAACACATCTTGATGTATCGCCACGATCCTCGAATGCCAAGGACTATTATCAAAATTGCAGCGAGCCTCTTCAATAGACTCCTTGTCAATATCAATCGCCACGATTTTGGAATCTTCAAAACGTTGGGACATCAACAAAGCGATCACGCCGTTTCCGGTGCCGATATCCAAGATTTTGGATGCGTCGCGAGCCTGCGCCCAGATCCCCAGCAAGACTGCATCTGTCCCCACTTTCAATGTGCTTCTCCGGTGAGAAACCCGAAATTGCTTAAAGTGAAAAACACCTTTTTGTTCTGATTTTTCCAAGACAATTGACTATAAATAAATATCTATAAGTCCCTCCGGTGCAACAATATACAATAATTTATTTTCCTTATCCAGCTTTTTGACAAACTGTTTATGCAATGGTATCAAAATTTCTGTTTCTCCATTCATTATCACGAAGAGAGTTTGAGTTTTCAGATCTTGTATTTCCCGCAACTTACCGATATTGCCATGTTTTTCATCAATGACATCAAAATCAATCACTTCGTGAAAATAAAAATCATCTCCCTCCAATTGGGGGAGCATATCCAAAGGGAGGAAAAGAGTACTATTAACAAGATTTTCAGCTTTTTGGATCGTATCAATCCCGTCCAATTTAACAAAAGCCTTTTGTGGTGATTTGATTTTCAATTCTTCAATAAAAAAAGGGACAAGATTATTTTCAATTTCGATAAATACCGAATTCAAATCAGCATATTGAGAAATATCATCTACATCAAAAAAAAACATCAGGCTACCTTTGTAACCTGATGTTTTTGTAATTTTTCCAAGTGAATAAAAATTATCTTTATTCATAAAGAAAAGATATTATTCGGCGCTTTCCTCTGCGGCTTCGGCAGCTTCTTCATTAGCCTCTGTGTCCATTCCGGCAGCTTTGGCTTCGGCTTCTTCCATAGCGGCTTTGGCTTCGGCAGCTTTGGCTAACAATTCTTCTTCCTTAGCTTTTGCTTCGGCAGCTCTCATTTCTGCGTATTTAGCAGCTCTTTCTTCATTAATTTTCTTTTCTTCTGCGAGGCGCTCTTTTTTTGCTTCTTTGATTCCAAGCTCAACATTTTTTCTTTTTTGTTCGATCTTGTCTTCTTTTCCCTTCAACCATTCGTTGAATTTAACATCTGCTTGCTCTTGAGTCATGGCACCTTTTTTCACTCCTATTTCAAGATGATTTTTGTATAAAATACCCTTGTATCTAAGGATTGCCCTAACTGTATCTGTAGGTTGTGCCCCCACTTGATACCAATACAACGCACGCTCGAAATTCAAATCAATTATCGCCGGCGTTGGTTTTGGATCATAAGTTCCTATCTTCTCAATAAATTTTCCATCTCTTGGTGCACGACCATCTGCAATAACAATGTGATAAAAAGCTTGTCCCTTTTTACCTCTTCTCTGTAACCTAATTTTTGTTGGCATAATACTTAATTTTTAATTACTTCCTTCCACCACGTTCGTCAGAAACCGTTAATTTTTTTCTTCCTTTGGCTCTACGTGCGTTGATTACTTTACGACCGTTTTTTGTAGCCATTCTGCTTCTGAACCCGTGTTTGTTCGTTCTTTTCCTTCTCGAGGGTTGAAATGTTCTTTTCATTTTCAAATTATTTTTTGAGCCTGCAAAAGTAGATAAAGTTTTGATATGAACAAACTTTTTGTGAATTATCTTTCGATTTTATTCTCCACACTCATTATTCCTGTTCTTTGATTGTATCTTACACCCTCTCTCTTATTACGAATTATCACACATCAGACTGTTTCTCAATAATATACGCACTATTTAAAATCTTCGATTAAAAAAGGTCACCGAATCCAAAAATCATTTAACTTTGCCCAAAAACAATAATTATGAGAGTCCTGTTTATATATTGCAACAGTTTTGAGTACAAACCTACCATTCAAACATTGGATTTTGTAGAGCAAATGAAGCAAGGAGCAAAGTACGAAAATGTACAAACTGCTTTTATCCAAGTGGAGAAAGAAGATGAAGAGCGCGAAGCTTCTGTGCTCAAAAAATTAGTGAAAAATATCAAATGGCTCTGCGGAAAAAATGAAAACAAACATATTGTCCTCCACTCCTTTGCCCATCTTTCCGAGAGTAAAGCCGACCCTGCTTTCACACGTGCCCTGTTTGACAAAGTACAAGCCAAACTCGAAAATGTTGACTATCAAGTAGAACAAACTCCATTTGGATATTTTTTGGATCTCAAAGTAGATGCTCCGGGATTTTCTTTAGCTCGTGTCTATAAGGAGTTATAAACTGTTTTTATGGAATGTTCTTTTGCGTAACGAAAAAAATATTTGGGCAAAATAAAATTCATAAACACACACAATAAGTTTTTCAAAATATACTTTCAAAAACATTCATCATAAAATGAAAAAGAAGCCCCCCCCCCAAACAAAACCACCCTGACAAAAAAACAAGAAAATCTTATGAGAGATAAAAGAATGCGGACTGCATAAACGAAGAGATTATCACAACTAAGATCCGGAAAGAGCTAAGCAGAGAATCCCAATTGATAACGATTTATTAATTATGTTTGGAGAGATATTAACAATACTCGTTGGTTTTTTTAGATGGATTTTTAATAAAAAGAAGGGAGATCTTAATTCTGCGATATATGGCAAAGAAGATTATGATGAAACTTATTTTGTTAATTACATAATTGGACTTCTTATCTTTTTTGGAACAATCCTGTTAGCAATAATGATATTCTGAAAAGCAAAGTGGAAAAATTACCACAAAAAACTTTGACTTTAAAGGAAATTTATTATCTTTGCAGCGTGAACTGGCAGTAGAATTTAAGCAGACTATTGATTGGAATGGGTTGGTAGATTTGGAAACGGAGATTTTTGAACAGGAATTCAGCTACGATGCGATGTTCAATGAGGCAGATTTTTGGTTACAAAAATCGTAGCCGAAACAATCCCGAAAGCGAAAGCGATTCGGGGAACAGACCCCGTTCAGAACAAAAAAACGCTAATATTCTCATCTCTTATAACTACAACAAAGCCAGCCTGTTGGAGTCCGTCTATGTGACTGAGGG